>DUVD01000270.1 GCA_012841225.1 Fibrobacter sp. | reverse complement strand
AGGGTATTCTTGGGTTTCTGATTATTCAAATTTGCATTTGGACCTTCCATGGCGTAAAGAAAAATCACATGATTATTATTACACGGAATTTGTTTATCAGCATTATTTTTTATTGGGTAAATCAGTCGAATATATGTTGTCTATGGCCGAAGCAAGAGAAATACGCCGAAAGACCACTGGTTTTTCTTGGGATGACGCCGTTCGATTATGGAATCCCGAACAAATGAAAGAATTGTTACTCGACAGAAAAGTGATTGCCTTGCAGTTTCGATTTAGGAACTTGACCGAAGTTGAAGAAGGCGGAGCTCCATTTAGTGCGATTCCAAATTTGAATTCAAGGTTTCCTCTTCGTGGCTATACGACTTCGCTTACCGCATTTTCTTTAATGGGTCTTTCTTTTGAGTATCGTTGGCCCATCGATCGCTATATTGATGGGGTGTTTTTTAATGAGTATGCCTTATTCAGCGACAAATTCTACAATTGGAAAACGAAAAACCTACGTAATTCTTGGGGTTTTGGAGTTCGAGTACGTAGCCCAGACATGTTTTTCTTCAGAACACAAATCGGCTTTCACGGCTTACATGGCATTGCTTTAGTTTTGACGGTTTCGTCTGAATTTATGTAAAAAATGTCTGTTCTGGGGCAACGCCCATTTTACTATAGCCGTGTAAAGTGACAATACGCCCTCTAGGTGTTCTGGCTAAAAAACCCTTCTGAATTAAATAGGGCTCGTAAACCTCTTCTAGTGTTTGCGGTTCTTCACTAAGAGCTGCTCCGATAGTGCCTAAACCAACTGGACCACCGTTAAATTTCTCGATCATAAGAAAGATTATTTTTCTGTCCATAGTATCTAAACCGTCAGCATCAATCCCTAGCATGGAAAGCGTTTTTTCGGCAACTTCTACATCGATAGTGCCACTCCCTCGAACTTGAGCTACATCTCGACAACGGCGCAAAACCCGGTTGGCTACGCGTGGCGTGTTTCTGCACCTGCTGCTAAGCATTTGGGCGGCTTCAGTGGAAATAGGGATGCCTAGTATAGAGGCACTTCGCATTAAAATGGTGTGAATTTCTTTTTCTGTGTAGAGCTCTAAGCGGTATTGCAAGCCAAAACGATCTCTTAACGGCCCTGTAAGCAAACCGCTTCGGGTTGTGGCCCCTACAAGGGTGAATTTTTTTAATGGTAAGTTTACCGTTCGGGCAGCGGGCCCCGTATCGAGCATAATGTCTAATCGAAAATCTTCCATAGCGGGGTAGAGGTATTCCTCTATTACTCGATTTAGGCGGTGTATTTCGTCGATAAACAAAACATCATTTTCTTGTAGGTTTGTCAAAAGGCCAGCGAGATCACTTGCTTTTTCGAGGACTGGACCGCTTGTAATATGAATGTGTACGCCCATTTCCTTAGCGATAATGCTCGCTAAGGTGGTTTTTCCAAGCCCAGGAGGACCAGCAAACAAGCAATGGTCTAGAGAGTCGCCTCGGTGTAAAGCAGCCTCAACAGCAATGCTCAGATTTTCTTTCAAAATGGATTGGCCCGTAAAATCGCGAAGACACGAAGGACGAAGATTCTGTTCTTGCTCGAGGTCTTCGTAGGAATTTTGTTCAGGTGAAATAATTCGTTCTGCCATTGTATTAAATGTGTTTGAGGGCTTCTGGGATTAATTGAGAAACGCTTGCTTCAAGGCCTAAATTATTAGCGGCCTTTTCGACAGCTTTTTGTGCTGCAGGGTCTTTGACTCCTAGGGTGTGAAGTGCTGCAACTGCTTCTTGTTGAGCGTTAGGAAGCAAGATTTTAGGAGACCCACCTTCTATAGCAGAAATCGAAAGCACTTTATCTTTTAGAGCTAACAGAAGCATTTCAGATGTTTTTTTGCCGATGCCTTTGATTTTACCTAAGGCGGCTTTATCTTCTCGAGCGATCATTCCCAAGAAATCACCAACAGAAACGCCACTTAAAATGCGTTGAGCCATTTTAGGCCCAATGCCAGTAACGCCAATTAATTTCAAAAAAAGCTCTTTCTCCTGTGTTTGATTGAATGCAAACAAAGTCATGGCGTCTTCGCGAACGACTAGATGTGTTAGTAAAGTGACTTCCATCCCAATTTCGGGAAGAGTTTCTCCAGTGATAGCAGAGAAATGAACCCCGTAACCTACATTACCACATTCCAAAACGGCAAATGTGGCGTTTTTATGAACAATGATGCCTCGAAGTTGCTCGATCATCGAAATACCTCAATGAAAATACTACTGCTCAAATATATACTATGGTGTTCGTATATGCAAGTGTTATTCATTAAAATCCGATGCGAACTTGTCCCATGAAAATGCGATAGGGGGCTTGACCTGTATAATAGCCTCGTTCTTCTGCCCACGTGGCGGCTTCGAGTTCCAGAATCCTAAGGAGTTCGATACTCACACCTGCAGTGGGGTAGCCCCCTTTGAAGCCAGCAGCGAGTCTCATTTTTAAGGCGCGAATTTCATTACTTACATTAGGCCATGCAAGTAAAGTTTGTTCTACTTCCATACCAAAGTTTAAGTGACTTAGTGTTTTGTAATTGCGTTCGTTATTAAGGGCATCTTCAAAGTCAACTGCAAAATTGACTTTGCGGGCAAACGAAGTGTTTTTATTGAATTCCCTTGGGCTATAGTTAAACCCAAAAGATAAATTAGGCTGGATTTTAGCGTCGTTGAGCTCTTTGAAAAATACGTCTCTTAACGAAGCGCCAACCCTAGTTTCACGGCTTAATTGAAAGAGCACACCAAAATCCATACCAAAGCTAATTGTAGAAAAATCAAATATATTACTTCTTGCTTCTGAGTATTTAGCTTGAAGGGAATCTTTTATAGCGGAGTAATTATCTGCTCCTAATGTAAAAACAGATACAGTTTGCTGTTTTACTGCTTTTGCACCCACACCCACAGAGAAACGATCTGTAAAGCCATAAGCTACGCCGCCTTGTATTACTGCATT
>DUVD01000269.1 GCA_012841225.1 Fibrobacter sp. | reverse complement strand
TCAGCTCTTCAAGTAGTCGTAGAAAGCCTCGCTTTTGCTGCCGCTATCGCTTTTGGCAACATCCATAACGATATTCTAGACACCGAAACCGATGCCATTAACCGTCCAGACCGAGCCCTGCCGTCTAAAATGGTCACTTTTCCCTTAGCAAATAGCCTAGCCACACTTTGCTTTGCCGCTCCTTTGCTTTTAACCTTTGGCTTGCTAAACTCCACCTTACACGCTACCTTTTTCGCTCTTCTTTTGCTTGCTTTATTTGCTTACAACCGCTCGCTAAAGAACATCCCTTTAATCAAAAACGTATCGGTAGCCTTTCTTTGCACAACCCCACTGCTCTTGACTACTCTGTTACCTGGAGCAAAGCCTCTATTCATTTACCCTGTGCTGCTCTTCGCTTTCTTTTTTACTTTCTCAAGAGAGCTTCTTAAGGATATCGAAGATGAACATGGTGATTTTAAAGCGGGTATCCCCACATTTCCCGTACTCGTAGGTGCTCCTGCGGCAAGAAGAGTGAGTAATATCAGTTTGATCTTCTCTCTTCACACCTTATTTTTACCCGTTTTAGTAGGCATTTACCACCCCTCCTTTTTAATTTTCGCTGGAATTCCCGTCACGGCCCTAACGATTGTAGCCATTTTAAAAACAAGAAATAAGCAATACAAAACATCGCAAAATTTAATTAAACTTGCTATGTTGGTAGGCATTGTAGGACTTATTGTCAGTCAACGGTTTTGAATTATTAATTAATTTAGATCCTACTTAAAACGAGGCATCCATGCTTGAAGAAATACACGAAGAATGCGGCGTCATTGGCATTTTTAATGGCGAAAACATTGCAAGAAACATTACAATGGGGCTCTACGCTTTACAGCATCGAGGGCAAGAAAGTGCGGGTTTCGCCATCACCTCAGGTGACAAAGTACGCGTACGTAAGTCAATGGGATTAGTCTCTACTTTATTACACGAACATAATGTTGATGAGTTAGACGGTTTTGCTGGAATTGGGCACGTTCGTTACAGCACCACAGGATCAAGCACTTTAGCAAACGCACAGCCTATTTTAGTCAGCTGTAAGTGGGATCACCTCGCCGTCGTCCATAACGGCAACATTACCAACGCCCCAGAGCTTCGCGCCGAAATGGAAGCCAACGGGCACATATTCCAAACTACTTCTGATGCCGAAGTCCTTCTCCACGAAATTGCAAGAACGCCTGCAGCAAACCTATCAGAAGCAATCAAAACAGCCGTTTCCAAATTCACAGGAAGTTTTTGCTTAATTTTCTTAACCGTCGACACCATGTACGTGGTTCGCGATGGCTTTGGCTTTAGGCCCCTAGCGTTATCTCGTTTAGGTGAAAGCTGGTGCATCGCTTCTGAAACTTGCGCCTTTGATTTGCTCGGTGCCAATTATGTACGTGACATTCTGCCTGGTGAATTCTTAACCATCACTAAAGATGGCCTACATTCCGAACAATTTGCCAAAAAAGACCGTAAAGCGCACTGCATTTTCGAATATATTTATTTTGCGCGTCCTGACTCTAAAATATTTGGGCAAAGCTGCGACAAAGTTCGTCGC
>DUVD01000268.1 GCA_012841225.1 Fibrobacter sp. | reverse complement strand
GCCTTTACGGCGGGCTTCTTGGGCTTCCTGTAGATGTGGTTCTCGCCTCTACACTAATAGGGTATATCCCGCTATTATTTCAAACTATTCAAGGTGCTGGAGTTTATGCTACACTAAGCAAAAAAAATAATTAAAATCACATTTTCATGCTTATTTTACCTAGAACTTCTTTTTGCTACCATTATTACTATTTGTTACTATCTTTTTAAGAACTTTAAAAAAGAGGGTAACGCAATGCTAAACATAAAAAAACTTCCTTTTTTACTTTTTGGAGCTAGTTTCTTACTTAATGCTTGTTCCGATACACCAGAAAAAACAACAGGCCCAAAAATCATACCGGATTTTGAACTAGCAGCTTGTGAAGACATCACTGACGCTCATTCCGATTCATTACTACAACTCGCTGCCACAAACAGCGTTGAACTATTAACAACCATCGGCAATGGCGATTTTGCAGCAGCACAAGCCACGAGCGTCACTACCAAACAACTGTACAAGTCCGTTCTAGACAAGTACCCAAATAATTGTGCCGCCCAACTTGGCTACGCTGTTTCGATTATTGGAAATCTAGTTAACAACGAAGACGTCAAGACCATCACCAGTGCTTTGCAAGAAGAAGGTTCTCCTCAACCCAATGTGATGGTGTTAAAAACACAAGAAATGCCTAGCATACTTATGAAAACAAGTCTCCTTGCCAAAAAAGAGTCAAAAGAGATCATCTCTTCCGACATTCAAAATGCAATTGTAAATGCGGTTCTTCCTTCTATAGACTCCGCTATTATTTATATGCAAAACATTGTTCAAGCCGAAGCATTTCAATTTACTTTTACACTCAATAATGCCGATAAAGACACCCTGCAACTAGATCGAGGTGAATTTGCCCCTGCACTAGCTGCATTACACTTAGCGAAAGCACTGCTTACTATGGTAGCAAGCCTTGATCTTCAAATAGAAAAAAACGGGACCAATAGCTGGATCGACTCCTTAAGTCACCTAGATATAACAAACGCCGAATCATCTACTTCATTAAAACACCTTTATAGCTTACTCGACCCAAAAAGTGCTTTCACAACGGTAAGAACTGAGTGGAAAAAGGCTTGGCAATCTATTCCTTCAATGCTCGATAGCGCTATTGTTAATGTACAACTAGGCTTAGAATATGGCATTAAAGAATCAAAAAGCGCCACGAATACACAGGAGCACGACCCTTACATTGTAGGCGATGGAGAGTTTGCCGATGTGAGCCCTGCCAACTTCCAAAAAGCAATCGATTCTCTTGAGTTTTTCCGCAGCGCCTTAAGTGGGCCAATCACCGTCTCTCTTAACAAAACAGATTCACTGGTCATAAATTTCTCTAAATTCTTCTCTATTACCGAGGGTTTCCAAGACTTTCTCCCTTACCACCAGTTTACAGATCTAGACAAGTGGTTTGCTATTGATGAAAAAAATTCCAATTGGAGTGATATATTAGATTACGGCTCATACGTAGAAGTAGATATTCAAAAAGCAGCTCTAAAGATCGGTGACGACCTATTTAAAGACGATCTTTCTTATGTATACATTGATTACAATGGAGGCGACGGGTCCTACATTGCTTATATTGAAGGTGAAGTTAACGGCCGTTACGAAGAGTATGACTTTAACGTCATTGTAGAAGCTTGTACGTATCAATTTATACCATTTAGTAATTCAGATACCGAAAAATATGGCACCAAATACACGTTTTCTCCTGAATACTGCAAAACAGAAGGTAAAGAGGTAAATTACCTCTTTGCTAATGGCGAAATCATTCCCAATGTCATGAATTTCACAGATAAAAATGGGAAGATTACCTTTTCCTTTAGCGAGTTCATGAGCGATAAAACTACTATTGATGAATACGGTGATTATGAATACACTTCTTGGACTATTGAAGATTTTAAAACACGAATAATCTTTCCCGACCCCACCTTTAATGGCATTTTTCCAAATTTGACGCAAGAAAGCCTATGGGCAACCATTAAGATATTATCAGGTTATTCGTCAGAGGATGAATGGCAGTAATTGCCTTTAAGGTATCTTTTATACACCACAGCGCTACTTTTTCTTTACGGGATACCTAGCGCTTGGCATTCAAATGGGCTCGCCGATTACGGCGGGCTTTTTATCATTGACCAATCAGACAAAAGTTTTTCTGCGAGCTATTATCAATTAACAGATTCCGTAGAACATGAAAATATTTTAGTTTATGCAAAATATCAGTATTTTCAATACGACGCGTCTTGGATCGATTTTTGGACTTTAAGTTTAAATCAAAAGCAACACATAGGAAATGTAAAGGCTCAAAGTCGTTTTCGTTATTTATCTCTTGGTATTTACGCGAGCACTCTTCCTTGGCTTGCTTCTTCATTTGGCATACACACTCCAGACTCTAGCTTTTTTGCCGATACTAAAATAGGGAAAGGAGAACCCACTATTGCCAAAATGACTTGGGATCCAGAAGAAGGAGAGGAAAAATCCGATTTAGTTTCAAAGATTCAAGGAAATTGGAAGTCTAATCTTTTTAATAAATCCGTAGGTGTTGGCGGCATTTATCGAAACCATTTTCTTTATGGTAAAATATCAAGGCTACAATCAATGCCTAAAAACCAAGATGAAACTTATTATATTCGTGATTCTGTCGACATTTACACCACGCAACTGCGCTACCAGCTCACTTTAAATAAAGCTTTTTTCAACCTTGAGTATTTCCATTTAAAAAGCGATGCTTGCCTAGTGGGTATTCATAAACAAGAACAAGACGCTAAGCGTTTTCTGTATTTGCCATTAAACTCAAGCTTAAATTTATTAATGCTTAGTCTAGAACAAACCCACTGGTTTTTTCGCGGTGGCTTAGTAAACTTCTACCTTGATATTGAAAAAGATAATCGACGCTTTTATGAGAGCTTAGCGCCTAATCGACTGCTCTCCGCCTCTGTATCACAGGCCCTCTCCTTTAGCTTTTTACAAAAAACTTATAGGCTTTATGGGAGTGTTGAAGGAACGGCAGTATTAGCTGGACTTGCCTACTATTGGGATTTTCCTATTGAAAAATGGACACTCACTCCAAAACTAGGAAGCGATTTTTTTTGGGCAACGGCTAATGTGAAAATGAAGGTGAAATCAGCAACAACAAAAATGGTAACTTCAATAGAAGAACTAGAAGAGTTTTATTGGGATTTAGAGTCATTTGGCACCAACGCCAATTTAAGCATTACTCTTAAGGCGCCGCACTTCCGCTTTTACGTCCAAGCAAAAGCGTCTCAAATTATCCCATTTTATTTTAGAAATGAGAAAAAGCACTTTTTTATACCTCTCGAAGAGCCTTCAGAAAAAACATTGATGGAAAAACCAGAAGGATCGTTTTCTATGAAACCCTTTCACAATGGCTTTACCTACCAAATGCAAATGGGCGCTTCATTTTGAGTTTTTAGAAAATCACCAGATTTCGGATTTAAGATCTCTGGTCATCAATTCGATAATAGACTCTTCTGCTTT
>DUVD01000267.1 GCA_012841225.1 Fibrobacter sp. | reverse complement strand
TGATTTTAAAATAAGGAGATAGGTACTCTAAAACATAACTACTGCAAGGGGCGCAACAACAATGTAAAAGCAAATGGGGTGGTTCATCTGTTTTCTTTATTTCGCTTAGTATGTTGAGCAATTGCCGCTGAAATGGAATCGTCATGGGGTGAAAGTAGCAAATAATGCTCGCTAAAATAATGCGTGTCTTCAAAAGAAATGCTCTTTTTCTAAATTGGAAGAAGAACACTTTTTATTGAGATGTAGTATGAATATTCCTGAACCCTCTAATTTTATTCAAGAAATTATTGTAAATGACTTAAAGACCGGTAAGCGCTCTTCGGTACACACTCGCTTTCCTCCAGAGCCCAATGGCTACCTTCATATTGGTCACGCCAAAAGCATTTGTTTAAACTTTGCTACGGCCAAAAAATTTGATGGGCTCACTAACTTGCGTTTTGATGACACCAATCCTACAAAGGAAGAGATTGAATACGTCGATTCTATTCGCGAAGACGTGAGTTGGCTTGGCTTTGATTGGGGTGATCGTGAGTACTACGCTAGTGATTATTATGAGCAAATTTACGATTTTGCAGAACAGTTGATTCTTAAGGGTCATGCTTACGTTTGCGAACTAAAGGGTGAGGCTGTAAGCGCTCACCGCGGCACTCATACCGAGCCTGGCAAAAACAGCCCTTGGCGAGATCGTCCCGTTGCGGAAAGTCTTGATTTGTTTCGCCGCATGCGCGCTGGTGAATTTGAAGAAGGAAGTTGCTTTTTAAGAGCAAAGATCGACATGGCTCATCCTAATATGAATATGCGTGATCCTGCTGTTTATCGTATAAAAAAGGCATCGCATCATCGGACCGGAGACAAATGGTGCATTTACCCTATGTACGATTTTGCACACCCGCTTAGCGATTGGATTGAACAGATTACACATTCGATTTGCACGCTTGAGTTTGAAGCGCATCGCCCTCTTTATGATTGGTTTTTAGAAGCTTTAGAATTAAAAAATCGCCCTCAACAAATTGAATTCGCGCGTTTAAATCTCACTTACACCATGATGAGCAAGCGTCGTTTGTTAGAGTTGGTGCAAAACAATGTTGTTATGGGCTGGAGCGACCCGCGTATGCCTACTTTAAGCGGACTTCGCCGCAGAGGGTATTCGCCTTCGAGCATTCGAGAATTTTGTGATCGTATTGGCGTCGCTAAGGCAGATAGTATGGTCGATATTAACCTGCTTTACTTTTGTATTCGCGAAGAATTAAACGCCACGGCTCAGCGGGCTATGGCCGTTTTAGACCCAATTAAAGTGGTTATCGATAACTGGGAAGAAGGTCGCTTTGAAGAAATAGAAGTGGAAAATAATCCAGGAGACCTTAGCCAAGGCACACGCCAAATTTTATTTGGTAGAGAGCTTTACATTGAGCGCGATGATTTTATGGAAGAACCACCTAAAAAATACTTTAGACTGCGTCCAGATGGTGAAGTGCGTTTAAAGGGTGCTTATTTCGTTAAGTGCGTGAGAGTAGATAAAGACGCCGAGGGCAATATTCTCGAAATTCATTGCACCTACGACCCAGCAAGCCGCGGTGGCGAAAGTCCAGACGGTCGAAAAGTCAAAGGCACGATTCAATGGGTAAGCGTGCCACACGCTGTTAATGCAGAAGTGCGCTTATTTAATCATCTTTTTACAGTTGAAGACCCTGCCAATACTCCAGAAGATAAAGTTTGGCTGGATTTCTTGAACCCGAATTCAATGCTTACTTGCCAAGCTAAATTAGAACCGATGATGGCCCAGGCAACCATGTCTGATCGTTATCAGTTTATGCGGCTTGGTTATTTTTGCTTAGATTCAGAAAAATCGAAAGAAGGTGGACTTGTATTCAATCGCACTGTCGAATTAAAGGATTCTTGGGCAAAAGCACAACCTAAATAAATTTTAAATTAGTTTATACTAGACTATTTTATGTTATCAAGGAGTGTTGGGTGTTTTTTATTAAAATAATCACAGTTCTTTTTTCTACACTAATCGCATTTTCTTGTGGTAAAGGTAAAGGTGCTGAACCTTTAGTAGAAAGCTCGTCGTCGTTTGAATCAACCAGTTTGTCGTCAGAATTTACAGAGAACTTATCTTCCCTTTTAACCGAAAGTTCATCCTCTTCGCTATTGCTTCGGGATAGTTTTTCTTCTATATGGATCGAAAGCTCATCGTCGGTCACGCCACTCAGTTCGTCATCGCTTGGACCACAGCAAAGTTCGTCATCGCTTGCCCAACAACCGTCTTCTTCTAGCATAAGTGCTAGTTCCGTTTATAAGTCAGGTGACTATATACTGGGTGCCGATATTTCAAAGTTTCAAGAGTATGAAAGTCGTGGCGCCTTGTTTTATGATGTAGATGGGATACAAAAACCTCCCTTTGCTATTTTAAAAAACCATGGTTTTAATTACGCCAGGTTAAAGACTTTTGTTGATCCTGCGGCGCGTTATGGTTACGCTGCTGCAGGCTGTGGCGAAACCTCAACTGAGGCTTTTGGCGATAAAACGCATGTGGTTGCTTACGCAAAAAAAATTAAAGATGCTGGAATGGCATTTTTGCTCGACATACATTATAGCGACAACTGGGCTGATCCAGGAAAACAAATAATCCCCGAGCGTTGGCGTTCTATTACATCGATAGATGTGCTCGCCGATTCGATTTATGCCTATACCTATGATTTACTGATGGCCTTAAAAAATAACGGTGCTTTACCAGAGATGGTGCAAGTGGGTAATGAAATAACGAATGGCATGCTTAGGGATTTACCTACCGCTTCAACCAATTGTTGGGGAGCTAATACGACACCGGCACCCGCTTCTATTAGCGGCCAGTTAAGCACGCAACCAAATAATTTCGGTAAAATGCTAAAGGCCGGGCTTCGCGCTGTTCACGATGTAAGCCCAAATATTATAACAGTGATGCACATTGAAAGTGCCGTGGCTAACGGATCTTGGTGGCTCCGCGAAGTGGTTGGTAAGCAAAAAATAGAATTTGATGTTTTGGCTTTTTCTGCTTATACGGCTTATAGTCATGGCGTCGCCAGTGACTGGAAGAAGTTTATCCAAACGGAGTCTGCTAAGTACCCTAAAATAAAATTTTTACTAGCGGAGTATAATGGAGGCGTTGCAGCTAATACTTTATCCCCCGGAGTATCAAAAGAAATTAACTTAATGTTAAAGGGTACGCCCAAGGCGCTTGGGTCTTTTTACTGGGAACCCGCCCTTAATGGAGAATGGGGTGGTGCTATTTTTAAATGGAGTGGCAATAAACTGAATGCTATTTCTTCGGCATTTTCTGAATTCGATGAAATTCTTCCCGCTTTAGGCTTAACTAGACACTAGTCCTTCCCTTGCAATTTACTACATTAAGAGCATGAAGAAATTCGTTGTCCCTGTGATTTTAACAGTGCTCATTGCTTGTTTTTTGTTTTACTTAAATTCGGGTTCCAAGAGTGGATCTGCTAATTTTGATGCGGTTTTGTACCTAGAGACTAGGTCGCAGATTGATTCTTTAGAAGTGGAGCTATGGAATCAAAATAAAAATCAAGAAAAACGTGCTCAAATATTAGCTCAATTAGACCTTTCTTGGGA
>DUVD01000039.1 GCA_012841225.1 Fibrobacter sp. | reverse complement strand
CCCATGATATCTCCGAAAACAAAAATTTTACAATCCAAATTTAGTTTTTTTTATGAAAAAATGGCGCTTTAGTACTCCAATAAGTGTTGTTTCTGAGAGCACGACTCTTTTTTCCCTTAAAAATTAATTACCATTTTAAACAATGAAAAAATTAGGACTCATTATCATATTCAGTTTGTTTTGGATTTCTTGTAGCTCTAGCGCTCCGAAAGGCACGGTCGGCGATACCCCTTGTGAAGACTGCGGTAAACGTGGCGACATTGAATTAAAAATACATTCCGAACTCTTTTATCGAGAATGGAACCCCTCTGCTTATAAAAAATGGGACTCCACTGCCGTGATTGGGGTACTTCCCACTCAAGTCGTTAAGGCTTTGGCCCCAGAAAACTGTCGATTTTGCCATGCTTTTAGCGAAGATGCCTTAGACTTTGATTTAGCTCGGGTAGAGGATTCTTTGTTTGCTAGGGCTTTTCCCAAAATGCGTCGAGAGCTCATGTTCCCTGGATCACGCGTCCCCGAGGAGGATTCCACATGGTTAAAAACTTGGACTAAGCAACTATTAAAAACCTCTTGGGTAGAAGGCAAGCCATTAATGGACTCTTCTCCGTGGTTGTCCATGGCCGGTGTGGAACAATCATTTGAAAGGCTTCCGAGCGATTCATTAAAAGCCCTTTTAGTAAAAGTGGCATTTAAATATAATATTCGCTACCTTTCTCTTCCCATTCTTTTAGAAGTAGAGGTGCTGCCTAAAGCAGGCAAAAGCGGAGGCTATACTTGGAAGAGCCTTTGGACTTTGTGGGACGTTCGTTACGGCGAACTCGTCTTTTTAACCTATGTTCATTTTGTGGCCGAATCTAAAACGCGAGTTTCTCCAGAACGCTTTTGGGCAGAACCCTTTGCACCTCATTTATGGCACATGTTGAAAACTAACCCCTCTGAAATTGAAAACCATTGACTTATATTTAGGCTTATGAATACTCCATTTTATATTTTTATGTTCTTGCTCCCAAAAAACTTGGTTTCTCGGGTGTTTGGTTGTTTAACTCGTCTGCGCTTGCCTTGGATTAGCGCTAAAGCGCGCGATCTTTTTGCCGCCCATTATAAGCTGAATATGGAAGAAGCGGAACTCCCTTTGTCGAGTTATCCCAATATCGCCAAACTATTTATTCGCCATTTAAAACCAGGTGTTCGTCCTGTTGATGCAAATGCGGAAGTAGTAAGCCCTGTTGACGGCGTGCTTTCACAGACAGGTGTTCTTGACGGTTGTTCACAAGAGATGATTCAAGCGAAGGGTAAGTTTTACGACTTGTCTTCGATGCTTCGCGATGCCGATATGGCAAAAGAGTTTGAAGGGGGAGTTTGGGCCACTATTTATTTAGCCCCATTTAATTATCATCGTATTCACACGCCTGTTTCGGGCAATGTAATTTCTGCTCACTATTGCCGAGGCCAACTTTGGCCCGTTAATGTTGGTAGCGTGGAGCGCGTCGAGGGTTTGTTTGCCATTAATGAACGTTTGATTTCTAGAATCCAAATGACAGACGGCGCCGAAATGCTCGTTGTAAAAGTCGGAGCGACTAATGTAGGGCGTATTGCCCTAAGCTATAAAGAGGATTGGGTTACTAATTCTTCGTCGCTTCATCGAAATACTCCTCGATTAGATTGGACTCCTTCGTCGCCAATTCCCCTAAAAAAAGGTGATGAAATAGCTCGTTTTGAAATGGGAAGCACAGTTGTTTTAGTCGGCAATAAAAAGCTTCGTGAACGTCACCCTGATCTATTCAAAGCTTATTTAAATAAAGCTGTTCAGGTTGGCCAGAGTTTATAATGCCAAAAACCGCCTTGCGCTTTGCTAGACAAAATCCTCATATAGTAAAAGCCACGCGCGATTTTATTTCTGAATTTACTTCTATCGTCGACCCCGTAGTGAAGGTGGCTTCTTTAGCAGAAAGTGAAGACGCTCAAATGGCTTGG
>DUVD01000266.1 GCA_012841225.1 Fibrobacter sp. | reverse complement strand
TTTTTACGGGATAGACGAGATTTGAACTCGCAACCTCCGGCGTGACAGGCCGGTGCTCTAACCAAATTGAGCTACCACCCCTGATGGGTAAAATGGGCGATAACGGATTCGAACCGCTGACCCGCTGCTTGTAAGGCAGCTGCTCTGAACCAGCTGAGCTAATCGCCCTTAGTTTCTGATTCTTTGCTGCCCCAGAGTATTCCAATTGGAATGACTACTAAGTAAGCGAAAACCAAAATAATTGGCGCGACTGTCAGGGAGAGGGGGTTATTCGCTGGCCCTTGAGCCAAAAAGAAAAACCCGATCATTAATAATGCGACTCCGAGTGTTATCAATAGAAAAGTTTTTTTATTTTTCATTTCTGTCCTACCGACGTTACAACCAATATTACAGTGCCAAATATATCAAGAGAAAACATCTTTGTCAAGAGGCAATATGCCTTTTTTATGCTTTATTTTGCGTTGGGTATTTTACTCGCGTGTGGTATGTTCCGTCTAGGCTCTGTAAAAAGGCGTTTTCTAGTTTAAATAAATCTTTGACAGTGAGGTCGGTATCGCTAAATTGGCCTTCTTTTAAACGGTTGTCTATGGTAGTTCTAATCATTTGAGCGAGCGCCTCGGGAGAAGAATCCGATAGGGCTCGGCTTGTCGCTTCAATGCTATCGGCAAGCATAAGTATGGCGCTTTCTATACTTTGTGGTTTTGGCCCTTTGTAGCGGAATTCTGATTCTTTTATTTCTCGTTCGGGATACAACTCTTTGGCAGCGTGGTAAAAATACTGGATAACCGATGTGCCGTGGTGTTCGGGGATTGCGGCGGCGACTAATTCTGGAACATTGTATTCGTCTGCAAGAGAAATACCTTGCTCAACATGCCCAGTAATAATTTTTAACGATTGAAACGGATCCAAAGAACTATGTGGGTTAATACCTTGTTTTTGATTTTCAGTAAAAAACTCCGGGCGCATGGTTTTACCAAGATCATGGTACAAAGCCATAACTCGAACTAATAAAGAATTTGCACCTATGTAATCGGCTACTTTTTCGGCGAGATTTGCCACTTGAATGCTATGATGAAAAGTGCCTGGAGCAAGCTCGGAAAGCCTTTTTAGAGCTGGGCGATTAAAGTCGGACATTTCCATTAAGGTGAGAACGGTGGTAATGCCAAATATTTTTTCTGTTAAGTGAATTAATAATACAGAAGAAACGGCAGTACAAAAAATCAAGTTCACAGTTCCTGCTATAAAGGTCGAGTAGAATACCTGAAAGTCGAGCCGGTTGCGTAGCAAGAGAACAAATACGAGCATAAGAGCAAGCATGGATACGCCAGATAGTATGCCCCAGGCAAATTGAGCACGGTAGCGCATGCGCGCCAAGAAGTGAATAGTCGCCCAAGAGACAAAGAAAGAACTTATCATAATGGCCAAGTCGTAACCAGATAAAAAACTCATCATTACTGCAGAAAACAAAGAGAATATTAAGCCCGTTCTTCGGTCGAAAAGCACAGTCGCTATAATAGGACCTAGGCTAAAGGGGTAAATCCAAATTAAATCCACCGCTTCGGATAACACGGCATCGGGCCTGTTTAATGCTCCTGAAATTCGATGGAAAAGCCAAAAGAGTACGAGTTGAAAAGCGGCAAGGGCAACTAGTGACCATAGGTGGCTTGTTTTTTTTATGGTGTCGGCGGCAAAGAAAATGAAGAATAAAAAGAAGCCTGTGATTACTGCAAAGAGAATTAATCCTTGCCCGTAAGTGGCCGTTAAGGCTCTCGAGCCTTCTTCTTTTTGAAGAGTTTGTTGTAAGGCTTCAATTTTTTCGAGAATATCTTTAGTGATGATAGAGCCCTGAGCGACGATTTCCATGCCGCGTGGGATCATGCCTTTAGAAAGGTGGACTTGTTCTTGCGCTGTCTTTTTGCGTAGCTCGGTTTCTTTTTCTAAGTAGAATACGTTTGGCGCGGTGAACACGTAGAGCGCCTCATAAAAAGCACTTTGAAGTCCTTGGTTTTTTGGGAATGCCATTTGCATTTCGGCAAAGGTCTCGTCTATTCGCGTTTCTCTAGGTTGAATTTGACTGGCGTCAATGTTGTTTTCTATGTTGTCTTTTATATAAGAGACGGTGCTGTTGTTGTAAGTGATAAAGGGGACATCTTGAATGTTGTAATTGTCTCGAAATAGTTGCACGCTGGTTTCTGTATTCGCTATAAGTGTGTTGGAAATTCCTTTTTGCGTCATTCTATTAAATGCAGCATATAAGGAGTCGCGTGCTTTTGAATCTTGGCTTAACTTTTGGACAGCAGTGGTTGAAAGTTTTTGTTTTAAAACGTCAAATGAACGACTCGCTTGTAGAGTGTAAGCTTGAACGGAGTCTGGGTCATTGCTTGTAGAAATAGCTTGTTGCAAAAAACCATAGAAATTTAATTTGGCCAAAAATTGCTTTAAGTTTTCTAAAATATGTTGGGTTTCATCGTGATTGAATTCAAAAACCGCATTGACTTTTTCGGTGGCTTTTTGCCTTTCACTTTCGAGTTCCTGAGGTGTTTTTGGTACTTCAAAAGAAATAGGTGAAATAAGAGTTCTAGGGCTCATTTGGCCTAGGTGAGGCGTTTCCGCTTTTTGGGCGAGGTTTTTATCTGGAAAAAGAAAAATGGTGAGAAGAGAAATACAGATCCAGCCAATGATTATTGAAATTCGGAATTTATTCAGTTTCATTTCGTGTTTCCTGCCCGTTGGTAATGCTTTTCACTAAAAGCTTTGCCTCAATAAAATACAAAAACGGCTTTTCAATTTACGAAAAACCGTTTCATTTTTTTGCAAATAAATTGCTAGTTCGCTTATTCTCCAGATTGCTGCTCGACTGGGATCCCTAATTTATGTTTTGCATCGAAAATTTCACGACGTAAACTATGGTTTTCTTCTGTAATGCTCATGGCTTCTTTTTCGCTTTCTTTTAACATGTTAACGTCGACTTTTTCTTTTTTTACAGCTCTTTTAGTGCCAGTGCCGTCGTCTTCGTAATATACGTCGTCACTTGAGCCGCCGGAAGAAGAGCCAGCGCAAGCAGCCAATAAAACAACTGTACCAGTGATTAAGAATAATTTCAGTTTCTTTAAAAAAGACATTGTTCAGGCTCCATTCTAGTCTGTGTTGGTCTCAAATATATATAGAAGATACAACAAAAAGCAAAAAAAACTAATTTTTTTCATTATGAACGTCTCTAAAAAGTTATTACTCGACCATTCTGAAGTTTTTATCTCGTCTTTTTTTGAAAAAACGCAAGAAGTTTACAAAAAACGACGCTCAAGTTTACTCGCTAAATTGGATTCTTTTTGTGTGTTTAGCGGGGTTGATACCGAGCCTGGAATGGAAGAGGCTTTTACTTCGGTTTGGACTCGCTTTGTACAAGATCCCTCTTTCTTGTTTTTAACTGGCGTGAATCAAGCGGAATGCTTTTTGTTGCTCGATCCATTAGCGCTAGTCGAAGAAGAACGCGAGATACTATTTGTCCCGCTGAAGGACCCTGCTAAGGAATTTTGGGTGGGTAAACGGTTGGGCTATACAGATGATTTATCTGAAATTAAAGCCCTAACGGGATTTGCCTCTATCGCCCCATCGACAGCGCTTTGGGATAAATTAGAGACTTTGGCTTTAAGGGACGATAGCCCTCCTTATGCCTATGCTTTTTTCTTTGAAGAATTAAATTCTGACCACAATGCGAGGTTTGCACTTGAAATGGAAGCCTTTTTACAAAAATATAAAATGGAATTGCGGAGCGCAAGCGACCTACATCTAGACCTTCGGTTGGTATTAGATGATGATCGGGTAGCCTTAGTGAAAAAAGCGCAAGAGGCTTCTGGAGGCGCCTTTAAGTCAATCCTTTCGCGTTGGCATGCTTTTAAAAATGAAAGGGATTTGGCACTGGCCTTAGATTTTGAACTCCAGAGCCGAGGTGATGGCGACTTAGCATTCCCCACGATTGTGGCCTCTGGAAAAAACGCCTGCTGTTTACACTATTCAAAAAAAGACGAGCCTTTGTTAAATGGTGATCTAGTGCTTTTGGATTTTGGCGTGCGAATAGGTACCCAACATAGCGATATTTCTAGGACGGTGCCGGTGAATGGGTCATTTGACCCGCTGCAAAAGCTACTCTATAATATTGTGCTAGAGGCGCAAAAGCTACACGAAAGGCATGTGCGCCCAGGCCTTACTTTAAGAGAACTGGATCAAAAAGTGTGGGTATTTATTCAAGAAGCTTTAGAAACTCAACTTTTTGCAAAAGGCGGGTTTTTTAAATTGCTATACGAGCAGCGTCCTCATGGGGTAAGTCATTTTATTGGCGAGCAAGTTCACGAGGGAAGCCCTAAAAGTCGTTCTTTAGATAAGGTGCTTGCACCAGGAATGATGATCTCTAACGAACCTGGGCTTTATGGGCACTTTAAAATTAACTTAGAAGGCACTCACTTTGAGCAATGGCTAGGGATTCGAATTGAAGACGATTTGCTGATTACAGAGAATGGTTGCGAAAACCTTTCTAAAAGCATTCCAAAAGAGATAGAAGAGCTTGAAGCTCTACTGGCAAGGGTGTAATTTTTTTAATGTTTAAAGTGATTTTTTATTAGGGCGAATTATGTGGAAAACTAAAGGTACCATCCGATATTTTATTTCTGTTTTTGCGACGACTTTTGTTCAAATTGGCGCTTTTATATACGCTCAAAAAGTAATTGCAAGCACCACTTCTGGCAGTGAATTTCTTTTAGAGAGTTTTCTTTTGCAAGGCTTATTCTTAGCGCCTTATATTTTTATGATCGTCCCTGCGAGTTATTTTTCCAATAAGTTTCCCAAACAAAAGGTTTTGGCTTGGAGTTCCCTTTTTATGACGGCCGCAATGATCGCTATGTCGGTTTGCACCACAATGGGCATGCCTAAATTGGCCTATTGGTTGACCCTTGCTCTTGCAGCCGGTTTTGCAATAAATAGCCCTGCTAAATATGGTATTCTCAAAGAAATGTTTGGCACTCCTAATTTAAGCTATGCTAATGCGTTTTTGCAACTAGTATCAATCGCTTCATTAGTTGCTGCTTCTTGGGTTATGACCTTCGGAGTTGGTTTTGCTACTCGCACGTTTTCTGATTCGCCGTCTTTATTAGACTTTTTATCCAAATCGATTGCCTTCCCTTGGATTTTGACTGGCTTTAGTGTTTTGGCTACTGTAATATCCTTTTTTATTCCCAAAATTGGTCATGAAGATCCCTTCTCTAAAGTACGCTCCGCTAAGCGAACTATTGTTTCTACTTGGTCTAATAAAAGTGTCCGCGCCACGATTATTGGGCTCTCGATGTTTTGGGCCATGGCGCAAGTATTTGTATTGGTTTTTCAAGATACCTCCGGAGTGCAAAGCCTTTCCGTTTTAAAAAACAGCCTATTCCATACTTTTATTGGCCTTACGATTGGCTCTTTTATTGCGGCGCGGGTTTCTCAAAACTTTATTGAAACAGGATTGATTCCTTTAGGCGTCTTGGGCGCTGCTTTTGCCATGTTTTTAATTCCATTTACTTTAAATCCGTTTTTGCTCGCCATACTTTTTTCCTTAATTGGTCTTTGCGGTGGGTTACTTTTAGTCCCCTTAAATGCGCTGCTTCAATTTAATACGCGCCCTAATACTTCTGGACGTATTTTAGCAGTAAGTAATATGGTGCAGGCGATGGTCCTTGCTATATTCTTGCTCGTTTATGCGCTGCTCATTAATTACACTAAGATAACACCTCACCATCTTTTTGTGGGGTTTGGCCTTATCTTTTTAGCAGGGTTTACTTGGTCTATTTCTAATATGCCTCAAGCCCTCTTGCGTTCCCTTTTAAGACTTATGTTTAGCCGCTACAAGATGCGTGTTTTAGGCCTTCAAAACATTCCAAACGATGGCCCTATTCTTTTAGTGGGCAATCATCATAGTTTTATTGATTGGGCTATTTTACAAATGGCAAGCCCGCGTCCTTTACGCATTGCGTCAAATAAAGATCATTTTGAAAAGTGGTATTTGCGCGCTATTTTAAAACGCTTAGGCATGATTCGCATTTCAAGCCGCGACCCCTCTCTTGCCTTAGTCGAAATTAACAAGTACTTATTAAATGGTGAAGCAGTGGTTATTTTTCCTACGGGAGAGGTTTCGAAGTCACCCCATATAGTTCCTTTTACCATTGATTTTTCAAGTGCTTTAAAAAACACAAACTCGGTAATTATTCCTTTTTATATTCAGGGAATGTGGGGCAGTCGCTATAGTTATAGTAGCTCAGACATGTACGATGTGACTACTCCTAGGGCCATTACAGTGGCTTTTGGCGATCCTTTGCCGATGACTATTCCCATCAATGAAATCCGTAAAATAGTACGTGATGTTTCTCTTGATGCTTGGACTTATGCCATTTCACGTCGTAAGCCGCTTGCTTTATCTTGGCTTAGAACCTGTAAAAAAGCAGTGCGTTCGGGGCCTTCCATTTACAATCCCGATGGCGCACACCTTTCTGGCTATAAGCTTTTATGCGCCGTGTTAGCCTTTAGCCGCGAGCTTAAAAAAATAACGGGTAAAAATCCAAATATTGGCATTATGTTGCCACCGACTCCTGCTGGTGTGATTACCAATTTAGCCCTCTGGATGATTGGCAAAACAAACGTCAACTTGAATTACACTTCTGCTCCAGATATTGTGGCGAACTGCATTAAGCAAGCCGATATTAAAACGGTTATTACAAGCACCCAATTCATAGAGAAAATGAAAAATCGCGGTAACGATTATTCCACAATGGGTGGCGCTGATTGCCAAGTGATTTATGCCGAGGATATTCAAAGCAGTATTTCCAAGGCTAAGCTCCTTTATTACTTGTTGTTAGGTGTGTTTTTACCTGTATTTGCCATAGAGTTTTTCTTTATGAAGAGAATTAAACTTAAGGACCCAGCGGCAATTATGTTTAGTTCGGGCTCGGAAGGCACACCTAAAGGCGTTATTTTATCTCACTCCAATTTAATGGGGAATATTCAGCAGCTATCTTGTATTCTTAACGTTTCTCGTGGTGATGTGATGCTTTCTGAGTTGCCTCTTTTCCACTCTTTTGGCCTTACTGTAACCACTCTTTTAAACTTAATTGAAGGTTGCCCTATAGTAACCGTTGCCGACCCTACCGACGTGAAAACGATGGCGCGAGTTTGCGCCGAATTTAAAGTGACTGCTTTTGTGGGTACGCCTACTTTTCTTCGCGCTTTTGTGGTAAACCGTTTAGTGCACCCCATGGTGTTCAAGTACTTGCGCATTATTATTGCAGGGGCCGAAAGCCTCAGGCCCGAGCTACAAGAAGCCTTTAGAATGAAGTTTGGCAAGGATATTTTTGAAGGTTATGGCTGCACCGAAACCACTCCGGTGGCCTCAGTGAACACAGAAAATATGCTTTTGAATGATTTTTTGACCATGCAAATTAACAATAAGCCGGGAACCGTTGGCATGGCGCTTCCTGGAACGCAATTTCGCGTGGTTGATCCCGATACCAACACAGACCTTCCCATAGGCGAGTCTGGAATGATTTTAATTGGCGGTTGTCAAGTCATGGAAGGCTACTTAAAAGACCCTAAAAGAACAGCAGAAAGCCTAATTGAATTAGATGGCAAGCGCTGGTACCGAACGGGAGATAAAGGCTGGCTTGATGAAGATGGATTTTTAACCATCGTCGATCGTTATAGCCGTTTTGCTAAAATTGGTGGTGAAATGGTCAGCTTAGGCGCTGTAGAGCTTCGCGTTCAAGACGCACAAGTATTAAAGGGCTTTGACTATGCGGTGACTTCAGTGCAAGATGAAGCAAAGGGCGAGCGTTTAGTGCTACTCTTTGAAGGAGAAAAAGACCCAAGCGCTGTATTGCGTGAATTACGACAGTCTAAAATGCCACCATTGATGATCCCAAGCGTAGCGTTTGCTGTAGAGCACTTGCCTAAATTGGGCACAGGCAAAATGAATTTAAAGGTCGTAAAGGAAATAGCGGTTTCACTAATGAAGAAGGGGTAATGATGAGAAAAGGATTTAATGAGTATAGGGTTATGCGCTTAGTTGGTGCTCTTATTTTTGCTATAGGAGCTATCATTATATTTTTTGCTAAAGTCCTCGATCTCATCGTGACTTTTGCGGATTCGGTGGTGGTGCTTGCGATTTCTCGCTACTCTAATTTTACGGGGCGCATTGCCATTCAGAATTTTCAGGAAGACAAAGAATTATGGGTTTTACTCGAATCATTGAGCAAAGAAATGCTCCCTATGGCAAATGTTTTGATTCCCATATTGTTTTTTATTGCCGTATTCATTATGCTTTTAGGTGTTTCAGTTATAGCCTTCCCGCGCTATGCTTCTGACTTATTTGTTTCTCTAAAA
>DUVD01000265.1 GCA_012841225.1 Fibrobacter sp. | reverse complement strand
GCACTCCTACTAGATGTCATTTTTTACCCCCAAGTGAGGATAAAGCAAAAGAAACCACTTCGCGTGCTAGGGATTCTTTAGAGCCCATTTGAAGCTCAGGGGCGGTGTTTTCTTTTGAAATGAGAGCGTAAGAAACATTGTCAAAACCAAAGCCACTCCCTAAAGCAACAGGCGTATTTAATACTAAAAGATCAGCGCCACTCTTTTGCCATTTCTCTAAAGCATGACGTGCGGCGTCTTCTGTTTCTAAAGCAAAGCCAACGATAATTTGCCCTGGGTGTTTAGCGGCTACCGAATCTTGCAAAATATTAGGATTGGGATCAAGCTCTAAAACAAGATGACTGCGACTATCTTTAATTTTTTCGGAGGATACTATTTTGGGCCGGTAATCGGCGACAGCCGCAGCATGGATTAAAACATCGTATTCGCTCGCTCGATTTAAAACTTCGCGGTGCATTTCTAAAGCACTTTTTACCGCTACCGAATCCACTCCAACGGGTAAAGTGGCCTCCATTGGGCCTTGGACAACAGTAACAGCAAAGCCCGACTCTTGAAAAGCAAAGGCTAGAGCGGCAGCCGTTTTACCACTTGAGCGATTTGAAATATAGCGAACGGGGTCGATGGCCTCTTCTGTGCGACCTGCAGTTATCAGCACTTTTTTTGCAAAAGTAGGCGTGCTTTTATTTTTTTCTGGAGCGTCTAACAAGGCCTGAATAATTACAGCTGGTTCCGCTACGCGGCCGGGTCCTTCTTCTCCGCAGGCGAGTTTGCCCGAGGGCGATTCTAAAATATGCACTTGAGGGAACCCGCGAAGGCACGCTAAATTGCGCTGCACGGCTGGCGATAAAAACATCGCCGTGTTCATGGCTGGGGCTATCCACTTGTCGCCCAAACAAGACATAAAGCAAAGAGAAACAGGGTCGTCGGCAATACCATTCGCCATTTTACCTAAGGTATTTGCAGTGCATGGCACCACTAAATAAAGGTCTGCCCAACGAGGAAAATCGATATGCTGATAAGGCCTCGCTTCTGTGCCGCCATCTTGTGTGTAAACAGGGCATTTAGAAAGTGAAGAAAAGGTTAAAGGAGTCACAAAACGGGTGGCGCTAGGGGTCATAACCACACGAACTTCTGCACCTTGCTTTTGAAGCAAGCGCAAAAGCGCTGCGCTTTTATAGGCAGCTATACCACCGGTAACACCAAGGAGTATCTTTTTTCCTTTTAATTTCATTGCTAAAAAATATAGCTATTATTTTTTTAGTCCTTATGACAATGGCTGCAGCTCGTTTCTTTTTCTTCTTTTTGCTCTTTTTGTTCAATATCAGCTTTTTTTGCCCTTTTAGGGATAAAAGAATAGGCCATTAACAAGACAAGCACAGCACTCGCGACATAAGCTAATAGGCTATAGTGATGCCCGGCACCAAAAATCTCGGCATTCGGTGTCATCGCCGAAAGGAACGTATCCATAAAGAAGGTGTCGATAACCCAGCCAAAAAATAAGGCCCCAGAGGCGATACCTATTAGGTAAGTTGCCAATGTGCGTTTGCCAAAAGCCTTGCCGATCACAAACATCGAAGCAAAACTTGTTGCAGGGCCAGCCATTAAAAGCACAAACGCAGCGCCAGGAGTCATGCCTTTAGCCACCAGTGCCAATGCAAGAGGAATAGAGCCTGTAGCGCAAGTGTACATAGGCATTGCTAAAACGAGAACCAAAAGCATCGAAAGGAATGGGTACTCGCGAAGGCCTAAAAAGAAGTCGTTCGGTACAAATGCAGAAATCAAAGCACCAAAAACGAGGCCAACTAAAAGCCACTTACTCACATTGGCCACCATATCCACAAAACCATAACGGCACATCAATAAAAACTTGGTGCGGAAGTTACTTGGAATTTCACTTTCGGCAAAGTAAAGGTCTTCGTGGCCGTGATCGACAGCTTCATCTTCTTTACTACAGCAAGAGTGCGAACTCGACTCGGTGAGATCGGGTACAGAAATTTTGCTATTTGACTCTGAACGAGTGGCAAAATTGGTGAGCACGCCACCGATTAAGGCCGTGATCAGGGCGGCAATGGGGCGTACAATGGCAAACGGAAAGCCCATTAAAGAGTACGTTGCCAAAACAGAATCCACGCCTGTCGCTGGTGTCGAAATTAAAAACGAAACAGAAGCACCCTTGCTAGCCCCTTCTTGCCTAAGAGCAATAGCCGTGGGAATTACGCCACAAGAGCAAATGGGTAGAGGCACCCCAAATAAGGCAGACCATATAACCGACTTAATATTTGGTTTTGAAATCTTGTCGATGTAAAGCGATTTAGGCACCCAAACGTGCAAAACGCCTGCAAGAAAAAAACCGAGCAAAAGGTACGGTGCCATTTCGGCAAAAAGCATTAAAAAAGAATTGAAAAAAGCACTCATTTTTTAGCTCCTTTTTTGTGAAGAATGTGAGTGAGTCCGGTGTTAAAAATCATTCCAATATGCTCGTCGTCTAACGAATAAAAAACCGTACGCCCTTCGCGACGTGGTCGAACCAAGTTGCCTGTTCTTAAAAAGCGTAATTGATGGCTCACCGCCGACTGACTTAAGTTTAATTTTTCTGCTATTTCATTAACGCAAATTTCGCCAGCGAGAAGCGTGGCTATAATACGAATACGCGTAGTGTCACCAAAAAACTTAAAGAACTCGGACAATTCAAAAAGAATCTCTAATGAAGGCTCGTTTTTAACGTCGTTTTTTTTCTTTTTTGTTTCATTCACTTTTTTTACACTCATTTTTATTTACGCTAAATTAAATTCATATGAACAAATGCTCACATATCCATATATAGAAAATCCTTAAAAAATAATCCACTTTTTTTTCAATAATTTTAGGGCTAAAGCACTTTTAAAGTAAAAAACAGGCCATCTCACATTAAATCAAGTTTTTACCCAAAAACGAATAAAAAAAAGAGCCCGGAAAACCCGGACTCTTTTTAATAAAATTCAGATAAATAATTTTTTTATTATTCAGCTGCTTCAACCTTTTCAGTCTCTTCAACCTTTTCGGTCTCTTCAACCTTTTCAGTCTCTTCGACTTTTTCTGTCTCTTCAACCTTTTCAGCTTTCTTCTTTGTCGCTTTTTTCTTAGCCGGAGCTACTGCTTCGCCAATGCTTGTGGTGTTCTCGCCAGGTTTGTGGGAGTTCATCCAAGCTTCGAGCTCTGCGGATTCGCGGTTTTTGAAGTAATCAACTACAGAGAGATACAGTTTGCGATTGTTCTGATCAATTTCTGTTACTACAGCAGGCAACTCGTCGCCTACTTTGAAAGCATCTGCTGGTATTTTGATGTATTCGGCAGTGAGCTTAGAAACTGGAACAAAACCTTCGATGCCATCACCCATTTCAACTACAACGCCGCGATCAAGCATGCGCACAATGGTGCCCTTGACTTCAGCATCAACTGGGTAAGTGGTTTCTACGTTATCCCATGGGTCTTCGATAAGATGCTTCATCGAAAGAGAGATACGACGTTTTTCACAATCTACAGCGAGAACGACGCATTCCACTTTGTCGCCTTTTTTGACGAGTTCGTTTGGATGAGTAACCTTTTTGGTCCAAGACATATCGGAAACGTGAATAAGACCGTCCACACCTTCTTTGATTTCGACGAAAGCGCCAAAAGAAGCGAGGTTGCGGATTTCACCAACAACGCGTGCTCCTGGAGGGAGTTCGGATTCGATAGAATCCCAAGGATCGGTTTCGAGTTGCTTCATGCCAAGAGAGATGCGTTCTGCTTCTTCTTCGACTTTAAGAACAACCGCTTCGACTTCTTGACCAACGACGAGGATTTTCGATGGGTGTTTCACGTGCTGAGTCCAAGACATTTCAGAAACGTGGATCAAGCCTTCGATGCCGCTATCGAGTTCAATAAAGGCGCCGTAATCTGTAATAGAAACGACTTTACCATTAACGGTCATGCCTTCTGGGTAGCGAGCAGCAACGTCTTTCCAAGGATGTGGTTTTAATTGCTTCATGCCGAGAGAGATGCGTTCTTTCTTATCGTTATAATCGAGAACCATAACTTCGACTTCGTGACCGAGCTGCACCATTTCTGTTGGGTGATTGATGCGTTTGTAGCTCATGTCTGTAATGTGGAGAAGGCCATCTACGCCGCCGAGATCGATAAAGGCACCGAAATCAGTGATGTTTTTGACGACGCCCTTGCGCACTTGATTCTTTTCGAGAGTTTCAAGCACGTCACCGCGCTGACGGTTGCGTTCTTCTTCGAGAACAACGCGACGAGAAACGACGATGTTGCGACGAGCTTTGTTGACTTTGATGACCTTGAGGTCGTAGTCTTCGCCGATCAAAGCGTTGATGTCTGGAATTTGACGAAGATCGATCTGAGAGCCAGGAAGGAAAGCATCGATGCCGAAAAGATCGACGACAACGCCACCCTTGATGCGCTTAGTAAGGGTACCACGTACCACTTCGTTATTTTCAAAGGCTTCATGAATGCGATCCCAAACGCGAACAAAGTCGGCTTTCTGCTTAGAAAGAACCAAACGACCGTTGTCATCCTCGAGCTTTTCTACATAAACTTCAATTTCTGTGCCAACTTCAAGAGAGTCTGAGTCTTTGAATTCTTCGCGTGAGATAACGCCTTCCGACTTAAAATTCACATCGACGAGGACTTCTTGATCATTAATTTGGCTGATTTTTCCACGAACGAGTTTACCTGGTTCAGGGCAATCCATACCGGCATAAATGTCGGAGATTTCTTTGTGCCCGATACTTCCGAGTTCAGCTTCTGCTTCAAGGATTTCGTTCAGGTCATCTGTTGTTCCGTAAAGGATATTAGACATATGTTTTATTGTTTTGGTTGTTGTGCAAAAATTCAGGTTACGCCACTACACTCACGATAGCCTGTATTTTTTTCACTTGTTGTTGGATTGAAAGTTGTGTAGTGTCAATTTCGATAGCATCGGGGGCTTTTATAAGCGGTGCCAGTTCGCGAGAAGAATCAATCGAGTCGCGCAGAAGAAGGTTTGCTTCGACTTCTTCTATAGTTACCGTTTTTCCGGTTTGCAGGAGTTCGGCGTGACGGCGAGCCGCACGGACCTTAATGTCTGTAATTAGGAAAAACTTAAAAGTGGCGTTTGGAAACACAACAGTACCGATATCTCGGCCATCTAGCACACAAGAATGCTTGTTTCCAATTTCCCTTTGCTTAGCAGTTAAAGCGGACCTCACTTCGGGGACCGCACTGTAAAAACTCACTTGAGCCGAAACCTCTGGACTGCGAATAGCTGTCTCACGAGAAACCCCATTCACTAAAACATGATTTTCTGAATCAAAACCAATTGTGGTTTCGTTTAGTATTTTTAAAATGGCTTTGTTGTCCGAAGGAACCACACCTGCACCCATCGCAGCAAAGGTAATCGCTCGGTACATAGCCCCAGTATCTAAATAGGTAATGCCTAAATTTTTTGAAAGCAATTTAGCTGTAGTACTTTTGCCAGTGCCGCTTGGACCGTCAATAGCAATAACAATATGTTTTTTAGGCTCGGACATCAAGCCACTAATATAGAAAGGAAACTATACCCTGTAAAATAAAAAACCCCGCTGTTAGCAGGGTTTAGACTTAAAAAGCTCTGATTTAGCGATTAATACTCTGTGTCCTCGTAAAAATCCGATGATTCCATATTGCTGGTGTCTTCTAAATCATGATTCCTATCCGTTGCTTGGGTGTTTTCATCGCTAAATTGCTCGGGAGGGAGAAGCTCTTTAGTGCTACCGTACTTGCGTTTTTCTTCTTCTGTGAGTTTATTGGTAAGTACTTCCACTTCTTGTTCTTGGGGCGCACTTTCCTCTTGCAAGATTTTTTGACCCTTTTCTAAGCTTCGCTTGATGCGTTCTTGCTCGCGTTTATCCATATCTAAACCGACTTTGG
>DUVD01000038.1 GCA_012841225.1 Fibrobacter sp. | reverse complement strand
GTGCCGCCACTTTCAATGGTGTCGGGGTAAATGGTGCCCTGGGCGATCATCCACTGAGAAGGGTCTAAATTTAAACGCTTCATCTCGCGGTCTTTGACTTGAAGGAAGGTGGCTCCAATCCGTTTACGTTTTTCTTCTGGAGCGGTGATGCCTTTAAGTGCTTGCAAAAAATCTTCACTGGCGTCACTTACCATTAAGTTTTTCATTCCTTCTGCTTCTAGGAATTCAAGAACCTTTTTAGATTCATCAAGGCGCATCATGCCGCTATCGATGTGAAGCCCTTGCACTCTTGAAGGCCCGAGCACTTTGTTTAAAAGAACAAAAGCCACGGTACTATCGACGCCACCAGAAACCAAGAGAAATACGTTTTTGTCGCCAACTTCTTCTTTGATTTGTTTTGAAATCAAAGGGAGATAGCTTTTCATGCTCCAAGAAGGAACGCAACCGCAAATGCTAATGAAGTTGGAGAATACTTGAGATCCAAATTGGCTGTGAGTGACTTCAGGGTGAAACTGAATGCCATATATTTTCTTTTCGTCATAAGCCACCGCCGCTGTTTTGCAGTCTTTGGTGCTCGCTATGATTTTATAGCAGTCAGGTGTTTCAGAAACCATATCACCGTGACTCATCCACATAGGCGATTTTTTGGGAATACCAGCGAGGAGCGGGTGAGATTCATCTTGAATTTCTAAGTCTGCGATGCCGTATTCTTTAACGGCTCCTGGAGCTACTTTGCCCCCTAGGTGCGTGGCAATCAGTTGATGACCATAACAAACGCCTAACTGAGGGACTGGAATAGATAAAATAGCGGGATTAAAATGGGGAGCACCTTTTTTGTAGACGCTTGAAGGGCCACCGCTGTAAATAATCCCTTTAACGCCTTCGAGGTCTTCGATGGAGGCGGTGGGGGGGAGGATTTCGGTAAAAACGCCTAATCGACGAACGCGATTAGCTATAAGGTGCGCGTATTGGCCGCCAAAATCGAGAACTGCAATAGTGTCAACGTTTTTCAAAGGATTAACCTCCTAGCTTTTTAGCTAGTTCTACGAGAGTTTGCACACCAATGCCAGTGGCACCGTATGTGGTGTATTTCCATTCTTTAGTCACAAAAGCGGTACCGGCGATGTCCCAGTGCGACCAAGATGTGTTTTCTGGAACAAATTCTTTTAAAAATAGCGCTGCTGAAATAGCACCGGCGTCGGCCCCGATGTTTTGTAAATCAGCAAACTTGCCTTTGATGCCATCGGCGTATTCTTCTTCTAATGGCATAGGCCAGAATTTTTCGCAAGCGGAAGTACCGGATTCTAAAATTTGTGTTGATAGATTTTCGTCATTGCTAAAGAAACCTGTAATGGCATAACCAAGAGCTCTTACCATGGCTCCAGTTAAAGTAGCGAGATCAATAATGTGAGTGGCTTTTAAAAGACCCGCTTCAGCAAGGCCGTCGGAAAGAGCGAGGCGACCTTCGGCGTCGGTGTTATCGACCATTACTGTTTTACCGTTCTTAGCTGTAAAAATATCACCAGGAAGAACTGCATTAGAGCCTATTCTGTTTTCGGCAAGGCAGAGTACGGCACTCACGCGAATGGGCAGTTTTAAAAGAGCGATGGTGCGAATAGCCCCTAAAACAGCAGCGGCACCAGACATGTCACAGCACATTTCCCACATGCCAGAAGCGGGTTTTAAACTCATACCGCCTGTATCAAATGTCAAGCCCTTGCCTACTAAAGCAAGGTGTACGTCTTTGGGGGCTTTAGTGGGTTTATATTCTAATGTAACTAGATAAGGCAAAGAAGGGCTTCCTTTTCCAACAGTCACCAAACCATTAAAACCTTCTTTTTGCAAAGCCTTAAAATCGCGAACTTTAATTTTTAACCCCGTTTCTTTAGCGATCTTTTCGGCCTCTGCCACAAAGACAACCGGTGTTAAATCGGAGCCAGGTGTATTGATCCAATCGCGAGTCAAGGTAATAGAGGCTTGTTCAATAGCCACTTCTTTTGCCAATTTTGAGAATTCTTTAACGTTATCTTGAGCGACAATTTCGTAAGTCACTTCAAAGGATTTTTGCTTTTTAGTTTTATAGCGGTCAAAAACATATTCTGAATAGTGAAGCCCATGTATAATCGCTTTTACCTGCTCTGGAGCAGCATCGGCGAGCATTAGACTAACGCAGTGCATTTGCTTTTTTCTTGCCCTCTTGCCAAGTCTAAAACCTGCAGTGCGAAGTTGATCGAGAGAAGTCAAGCCACGTTCTTTGGCAGCATTCACAAAAATGGTGGGCTTGTCGTCGAGATCTAAAAGGTCGAGATCATCAAAAAGACCATCTTCCATACCATCTAAAATAGTTTCTGCACGTGTCAAAGCTTTCTTAGAAAGAGCCGCCGAAAACTGTATGGATTTCTTCACAAACAGTAAAGTATTAGCATTTGCTTTGCCAGATTCTTTGATTTCAATTTTAATTTTCATAATAAGAAAAGATAGCAAAAATGAAAATAAAACGTGACAAGAGTGGGGGGCATTAATCGTTAATCCTTCCACAGGTAACGGTTTGAATGACCAACAAAACCGGTTTGATTGTCAATTGGGCTATTTATTGAAGGATCAATATCTACAATTGGCTCACCATTAATAAAAAAATACATCAAGAAGAAATCATCACGTTTTGCCTTAATTTCTTAACCTCGCCCCTCTTCCGCCGAAACGCAGGACGTGCTTGGGAGGTAGTCTTCCGATTAACTCTCATGGATCAAATCTTCAATAAAACTATCCGCGGTTTTACCACTTCTATGCTAAACAAAACAATTATTGTTTTTAATCATTGTTGTGAGTCGTTTTCATATCTTCAAACACCCAAACCATTCTGTCTAAAAACCACATTTTAGCCATATAACCCGTAACTGTTCCAATTATTGTCAAATATATTTCTAGTTTCCACAAACCAATCATCAATATAATTCCGCCTACAGTTTGTAATATGGTAAAAGTAAGAATTGGTGTAGAGTGGGGGAGACCTAAAAG
>DUVD01000264.1 GCA_012841225.1 Fibrobacter sp. | reverse complement strand
TGGCAGCAATTTACCAATACCATAATCGAACGCCTTTCGGCGCAAAAAGAAAACCTTGTTTTTTTACTTTGGGGAAGTCACGCCGTTCAAAAAAAATCATTAATTACAGCAAACCGTGGGCATCTTATTCTGGAAGCGCCGCACCCAAGCCCTCTTTCGGCTTATAGAGGTTTTTTAGGATGCAAGCATTTTAGTCGCACCAATACCTATTTAGGGTCTAAAGGCCTTAGCGAAATCAACTGGACACTTTGATTTTTTTACTCTCAGTAGGTTAAACCAAAGCCATACTCAAAAAGAGGTGTTTTGCCATCTCCCACGTTAATGGGGATTTGAGAGGCATTTGAAGGCCAGCTATGAGGCAGTTTTCCTGTAAAATAATAATCGCCAAATAAGACATCGGCAACACCAGCCCCTTCTGAGCCGGGCAACCAAGCCGCCACAAAAGCATCGCTAGCGGTAATCAGAGGTGTAATGGGAAGCGGTCTACCACTAATAAACACCGTCACCACTTTTTTTCCAGCACTATGATAACCTTGTATATCTGAAAGGTAACCTAAATTTTCAATCGTTTTAAAATTAGCGCCAACGCCCCAAGTATAACTTTCAAAAATTTGACCCTCAAAATTAGAACCGCGATAATCACCATACCATTCGGCGTAAGGTTTTTCTCCAACTACATAAACAACCACATCGGCGTCTGCAGCGTTAGTGGTAAAAGTCGCAGAAGAAGCCACCTCCTTCATGCCACTCGAAATATTGGTGCCTCCTATAATACTCGAGTCAGCGGAGCCTCCCTGCCAGCCTTTTGTCCAACCACCGCACTGGTAACCCACATTAGAAGCCATACTACCCGCCACATAAATCTTCGCTGTTTTAGAAAGTGGAAGAACAGACGATTCATTTTTTAAAAGCACCAGGCTTTTTCGAACTGCTTCCCTAGCAATTTCTTTATGAGCTTGGGTCCCAATCAAAGAAGAGTTTTGTCGATAAAGAGATGGACCAGATGGGTTATCCATACGACCGGCACGAAATTTTGCACGCAAAATGCGCCTGACAGCGTCATCTATTCTCGCCTGAGACACGCCGCCTGAATTCACAAGAGATAATAATGTAGGCCCAAATGAATTGTAAGATTCTGGAACCATTGCCATATCTATACCCGCAATAATAGCCTTCTTAATAGCATCAGAAGAAGAAGTCCCTACCGAAGTACCAGAATAATCGCCAGCCTCACCTGGCGTTTTTGAATTTTCAATTCCCTCCCAATCGGCGATTACATAACCATCAAAAGCTAGGTCCGTTTTAAGCCACCCAGTGAGCCTAGTGGAATCGACATGTTGATGAACGCCTCTAATCTGATTAAAGCTAGCCATCACACTTAAAACACCTTGTTCCACAACGGCTTCATAGCCTGGCAAATGAATTTTTTTAAGATCCTCATCACTAACAGTCGACTCTCCACGATCATAGCCCTTATCGGTGGCACCATCGGCCAAAAAATGCTTTGCCGTTGAAATCACACGCCATTCGGCATTAAAGCGTTCACCTTGAAGACCCCGCACCATTGCAGCACCCATCATCACAGCAAGCTCTGGAGTTTCACCGTAACCCTCGTAGACGCGACCCCAGCGTTCATCTCTTGGCACGCTAATAGCCGGAGAAAAATTAAGATCAATACCAGCAGCCCACATTTCTTTGGCAATAGACTCTCCAATTCTGCGGACCAAAGCAGAATCTCTGGTAGCACCAAGGCCTATGTTGTGAGGAAAAATGGTGGAGCCATTGACATCACCCATACCATGAACATTATCTTTACCGTAGCTAACTGGAATTTTTTTAGCCCAAGCAGAAGAAGAAAAAGAAGAAGAGTACTCTCCACCACCCTGCAGCGCACTTCCCCAATTAAAACCTCCAGAAGAAGTAGTAGGAACCAAGCCTTGAATCATCTGTCCGATTTTATCATTTAAAGTCATTAATGCCATAACAGAATCAATCCGACTTTCTAAAGGATCAGGAGTTAAAGTAATTGTGCCAATTGGACCTGCAGACAAAGAAGCTAAAGCGAGTGTTTCTGGCAAAAAGCCGACTTTGCGAACTACAAGAAATGACGCCCTTTGTGCATTTGTTAAAGCGAGCACCGATTTGGTAGAAGAACCTTCCGAAACAAGTTCTACAGCGTCAGAATAAAAGCCACCTTGGTGGTTAATAACTCCGAGTAAAGCCCGCTCCGAACCGTACTTAGCAAAGATCATATACACACCAGAAGCTGCTGAGTTCAAAAGGCGTTGAGGCCCTTTGAGCATATTTAGTCCACCTTGCCCTTCCAAGAGTAAAGTCATTTGCACTTGGCCTTTGATATCAACGGCAGTAACCTGAACGGATTGGGGCGTCGATAAAGAAAAACTCCAGCTAGGCCCTGCTTTGAATTTCATTTTTGGCGAAGGCTTGTCAATAATCCTTTCTACATCGATATTAGCAAATGAAAAATACCCCTGAGCATTACTAAGTGTTCTCGCATGAGCAGTAAGAGAAAACCCGCTTTTTAATTGGACCGAAGCTTTTTCAATAGGAACTCCAACAGCGGAAACGACTGTACCCGAAAGGTTTACTGGGGCGGCAGATAAAGGAATAACAACTAAAAGCATAAAAAATAGAAGGCGCATATAAACTCCACACATTTGTTTATGTTTAAATATATACCTTTATCCCTAGGTATTTTTTCTTAACTGAAAACCTTAGAAGAATATGTATACAAATGTAAGCAGGGCTCTCTTTTTAGTCTAATTTCAAATGCTTGTAAAAATAAACGAACAAAACCCCACTTTTAATAAGTATCCATTAAGAATCCAATTCGATTTTTGAATATCTTATTATATTTGGTGAATATTCAATAAAGGTGCTGTATGGTTCGCAAAAGCAATTTTCCACGTTTATTTCTCTTTATAATCCTTGGGCTTCTTATTGGAGGCATTTTAGGTGAAAGCTTAGGGTTACTATTCGGCGAGCTAGGTGAATTGATGAACGCTGGCGGTTATGATAACATCGTCCGTAATTTTTTTGTAGCCCCTTTTAATTTTAACATCGGCATAGGCAACAATGTAGATCCTGTTTTTATTGACCTTCATTTAGTTAAATTTTCTTTGGGCTTTGGCTTGAAACTAAATGTCGTAAGCATTATAGGAATGATTGTCGCTATTTATATTATGAAATGGTCTGGAGATCGTTAATGCTCAGTATTCAAGATTTACAACAAAAACTAAAAAGTAACGAAACCTCTTCAAAAAAACTCATCGAAGAATCACTCGCTCAAATTGAAAAGACCAAGTCTTTAAACGCCTTTATCTCTATCTTGCCTGAGCGTGCTTTGCAGCAAGCAGAAGTCTCAGATCAACGACGCGCCGAAGGCAAAACGCGAGGCCCACTCGATGGCATTCCCGTCGCTATCAAAGACAATCTTTGTCTAGAAAACACTCGCACCACTGCGGGTTCAAGAATGCTCGAAAAATTTAATGCGCCCTATACCGCTACTGCGGTTGAACTTCTAGAAAATGCAGGCGCCATTATCGTTGGCAAAACGAATATGGATGAATTTGCCATGGGATCTTCAAGCGAATCTTCATTTTTTGGGCCCGTCAAAAACCCAATAGATGAATCGCGCGTGCCTGGTGGATCTTCTGGTGGCTCTGCTGTTGCCGTCGCTTCCGGCTGCGTTCCTGTTGCTTTGGGCTCCGATACAGGAGGCTCTATTCGCCAACCGGCCGCGTGTACAGGTGTCGTAGGAATGAAACCCACATACGGGAGAGTCTCTCGTTACGGCTTAATTGCTTATGCATCAAGTCTCGATCAAATTGGGCCATTTGGCACAAACGTCAAAGACTGCGCTACAATCCTCTCTGCTATTTGCGGCCAAGATCCTCACGACAACACGACAAGTGAACGTCCGTGCGAAGACTTTACCCAAAAATTAGACGAAGGCGTGCAGGGCAAAGTCATTGGCATTCCTAAAGAGTATTTTGAAGAAGGGTTAGAGGCCTCTTGTAAAGCGATCATCGAAAAAACGCTTTCTCAATTAGAAAAAGAAGGCGCTATTCTAAAAGAAATTTCTTTACCCCATATTTCATACGCCGTATCAAGTTATTACATAATCGCCACCGCCGAAGCCTCTAGTAACCTTAGCCGTTTTGACGGTGTTCGCTACACCTATCGAAGCCCAGAAGCGCGTCAATTATTTGACTTGTACGCTAAAAGTCGCTCAGAGGGTTTTGGTAAAGAAGTGCAACGACGAATCCTTTTAGGCTCTTACGTATTGAACTCCGGTTTTTACGATGCCTACTACTTGCAGGCGCAAAAAGTCCGCCGTTTAATCACCGAAGACTTTAACAAGGCTTTTAAATCTTGCGATGTGATTGCAAGCCCAACCATGCCTGGCGCACCTCTTCTATGTGGAACGAGCTCTTCTGACCCAATGGCGATGTACCTATCAGACATTTACACCGTTAGCTTAAATCTTTCTGGGCTTCCTGGAATTACGCTCCCCTGCGGTTTAGAAAGTGGACTCCCAGTAGGGTTACAATGGATAGGAAAACCGTTCCAAGAAACAGAGCTTCTCTCAATGGCAGCTGCCACAGAACAAATTATAAAATAGGTGACTCGTCGCCCTCTTGATTTCTCTGCTTTTCGATGTCGCGCGTTCTTAGAACCGCTTCTACTTTTGCTTTGATAATCTCATCTTGCGAAAAATCAAATAACGCCTTTTCGTAACGAGCAAATCCAGAGAAAAAAGAGATATAAAAAGCTAAAGAACAAAGCCAAAGGCTAGTCGTTAAAAATTCAGTAACATAGAACCTATGTGTAAAATAAGATACTGAACCGAGCAGCGCCAAAACAAACCAAGCTTTAATTGATTTTTGTTTTACAAAAGTTAAAGAAATCCTACGATCCATTAAAAACAATTCTGTTTCTCGGACTAATTCTTTTAAAATAAGATAATGAAAAACAATCCCAAAAAATGGAATTAAAGAGCAAAGCACCGCTATGAATGGAGAAAAACTAGTTTTTGCAAAAGTGCGCACATTTGCGGAGGCGCGATAAAACCAGGCGATCCAGTAAATAAAAACAATGAAAAACGAAAAAGTAAATAAAAAAACACCTGAAATAAAAAGCAACATCATACTCAGGCTAAGCATATCTACGGCGAAAAATTTTTCTGGATTCATAAAATCTATAAACCCAAAAGTCCAACTAAATAGAACGACCAAAAAAGTCAAAAGTAAAACAAATACAAAATTAACTTTCAACCAAAAAAGAGTACGGGAACCCCTTAATACATTATCTTTTATATTAAAACCTCTATTTTCCATAAGATTCCTCTATGCCAAACGCCTTGTAATAAATGTTAGCAAGTGTGTTTTTGTGAATGGAGACTGAAATTATTGAAATACCAGCCTGTGTTAAAACTGAAATTAATTGGGGGTTTACTACCTCTGGAGATGCTGTTGAAAAAGCAAAACCATTTTTTAACCCTGAAGTTTTTACTAACGAAGAAAGTAATGTTTTCACTTGGTCTACATTGAATGGTGGGGCTAAATCCACGACAACAGTCACTTCTTTACCTGTTAAGGAAGATGTTGACCCTGACTGCAAAAGGGCCCCTTTGGATATTAAAGCATAATCAGTAACCACTCGATCTAGTTCGGCTAAAACATGCGAACAAACGACAGCTGTTCCTCCTGTTTTTTCTCGCCATTGAGATAAAGCGTTCCAAACAATATCACGGGAAATAGGATCGAGGTTTGCCACTGGTTCGTCTAAAATAAGTAAGCCTGGGTCGTGCAAAAATGCTCTTATTATTTGAACTTTTTGGCGATTACCCAATGAAAGTGTATCCATTCGTACCGAAAGAGACTCATTAAAAGCAAAGGTGTTGGCCAATGCCCTAATGCGAATAGCTGGTTTTTCTACGTTGTAAAGCTGCGCAAAATACGTTAAGTATTCCTCTACAGAAAGTCGAGGATAAATGCCTGGATTTTCTAAAAGAACTCCCACTTTTTTGGGATCTAATGCACCAAAAGAATCGCTCCATTTTTCGTGTATGCTAATAGAACCACTAGAAGGAATTAAACGATTACAAAACAAGCGAAGTAGTGTAGTTTTGCCTGCGCCATTTGGGCCTAAAAAAGCGAAAAGAGAAGACTCGGGGATGCTCATAGAAACCGAATCTAAGGCCTTAGTTTTCGCTTTAGGGTAAGTGTAATTTATTTCAGAAAAATTGATGCAATTTAAATCCATGTAAATAATATAATTATAAAACGCGCTCTCCAAAACATAAGGTCAAAATACTTAAAAATAACACCCTTTAAACTTAGAACAACTTTTGCCTATTTGACTCAATATGGTATCCCTAACTCATTTAACAAAAAAAAATCCCTTTATCGTTTATTGATAAAGGGCTCTTCTTATTTACTTGTTATTTATAAAGAGGATGCTTTTTGCATAGCTCAATAATTTCCTGACGAATCCCCTTGAGAGCGGCTTCATCGTCATGAGCGTTAATGGTGCGATCGATAATGTCGACAATTTTTACGCAGCCAGCTTCGTCAAAACCACGAGTCGTCACCGCAGGAGAGCCAATGCGAAGCCCAGAAGGGTCCATTGGTTTACGGGTGTCAAAAGGAATTGTGCTTCGACTTGTAGAAATGCCCACCTTTTCAAGTGCAACTTCGGCTTCTTTACCGCTAATGCCCTTAGAGGTCATATCGATTACCATCAAATGATTATCGGTGCCACCAGAAACGATTCTATAGCCGCGCTTCATTAATTCGGCGGCCATGGCCTGCGCATTCTTAATGACATCCTTAGCATACCGTTGAAAATCGGGTTGAAGTGCTTCTAAAAAGGCAACTGCTTTACCGGCGTTAACATGGTCGTGTGGGCCGCCTTGCATGCCTGGAAACAAACCTTTATCAATGGCTTTAGCAAAGGCATTTTTGCACATAATAACAGCACCACGAGGGCCGCGAAGGGTTTTATGGGTCGTAGTGGTTACAATATCAAAATAAGGTACTGGGTTTTCAATCGCTTTACCCGCAATTAAGCCAGCTACATGAGAAATATCGGCCATCGTGATAGCTCCTACTTCGTCTGCGATTTCCTTAAAGCGCTTCCAATCGATGTTACGGCTATAAGCAGAAAAACCTGCCAAAATCATTTTAGGCTTTTCACGGATAGCGATTTCACGCACCTTATCCATATCGATAAGGCCTGTTCCTTCTTCTACTTCGTACTGCACAAAATTATATAAAATACCAGAAAAATTAACTGGATGACCGTGAGAGAGGTGACCACCGTGATCTAATTTCAAACCGAGAACTTTGTCGCCAGGGTTTAGCACGGCCAAGTAAACAGCAGCGTTCGCTGGAGAACCGGAAAGAGGCTGAACGTTAGCATGTTCACAACCAAAAAGTTCTTTGCAACGATCAATGGCGAGTTGCTCGACTAGGTCTATCACTTCATTGCCACCGTAATAGCGTTTGCCCACATAGCCTTCGCTGTACTTGTTGGTGAGAGGAGAGCCCGTTGCTTCCATCACTGCTTTAGAAGTGTAGTTTTCTGAGGCGATTAGCTCAATACCATATTCCTGACGTTCGGTCTCTTTTTGAATAAGATCGAATATTTTTGAGTCTGTTTCTTGCAAAGATTTCATTAAAACTCCTTAATTAGGTTTTTCAAAGATAACAAAAAGACCTCCTTGTTTGAAAGTCTTTTGAGTTTTATGCACATTAATTTTAAAAACAGCTTATCTTGGCCCTGCTTCGCTTTGAATGCGAAGAGCTAAGGCAGCACCGGCATCGGTTGCCATATAATCGTAAGTAGGGGCATGCACTTTATTGGGGTCTTTTAAAACACTCCCCCCATTTGCCAACCAATTATCAATCATATCAATGTAACCACCTGAGCCATCAACATCGAGTTGAGCAAAGTCGACTCGTTTATTATAAAAAGGAGCTGCTATATTAAAGATATTTTTCTCTATACGGCTTTGTGCTCGATCTGTAGAAGCAACCCCTACTGAACCCATGTCCATAAAGAAATTATTATAAAAATGCCCTATATTGCCATGGTTCAAAATACCCACGCCTGTTAAATTATTGAAATAATTATGATGAGCCGTTAAATGCTCCAAAGAATCAAAATAAATTTCAGGATTTAAGCCTAGTAAAATGGCATGACCACTACCCTCAAATCGAGACCAAGAAATAGTCACAGAGTCGGAGCGCCTTTTAATATCGAGTAGCACCAAGGGATATTCTTCAAAAGTGCAGTGATCGACCCAAATATTTTTAGATTGATTATGAATAGAAAGTGCGCGCCTAGAAGTGGTATCTTTTTCGGTAATTGCAGGAGAAGTAAAGCGTAAGTTTTCAAAAATTAAATGCGAAGCAGAATCCGCAAGAATACCCATTCCCGCAATTCGAACATCACGACCGCGGCCATCAATCGTTTTAAAAGATTTGATGCGCAGTGGTGTTTGCAATCGAAAAACACCATCTTTTTCAAACTGAATCCAAATAGGGCCGTCTTTCATGGCACACTCACGCAAAGACCCAGGCGCCACCACATAAGCATTCTCTTCATTTTCTAGTAAGTCTTCTTCAGTCGTGACCAAACAAATTTCGCCACCAGCCCCGCCTTTTGTTTGGCTGCCATAACCAATAACTGTGGAGAGTAAAGAAATATGCTGAGCCCAATTTTCTCCAGGAAACAAAGATGCCTCTGGGTTAGCCCACTCCACTTTAACCTCTTCTAGAGCAGATGAATCGACTCCACCTAAAGAGATATCATCTAAGAAGACCTCTCCTCCATCGCTCACTAAAAAATCAATCCGATTAGAACGAGTTTTTTCTGTTTGCGTTGGTCCATAAGTCTTCATCTTAGAAATGGCAATGGCGTAACCCTTCCAATTTTCTTCTAACACTACCGCCGTTTCTAAACCATTTTCTTTAACACCGAACTCACCATAAGCAAGAGCAATTCGCAACTCTCCTTTGCCCTTAGCAGCAAAATAAAGCGTGTCTAAAAGAGAGAGGTCATAATCAACATCCCAAAGCCCCAATAAGAAACCCAAACGATTGCTCGTGCGCGCACAGCCACCAGAAGCACACCCAACTCGACCAGAAAAACTGCGAATTAATGCGTCATCCCAAAGAGGCAAAATGCTTTCTCCAGCAGCATCTATAGTGTACCACCAACCATCTCCTAAAATACTACCCGTTTTTGACTTGCCACTAAAGGACTCGAAATCTTCTACTGCAAAACCTTTAGCTTCGCCTAATTCTAAAGCGGGAATTTCAATTCCTGTTTCTGCATCTACTCGAATAACACCTCGGTTCGATCGACTTTCAACAATTAGTTTAAAGTCACCAAGAGGCAACGAGTCCACAACAAATCGCCCCGCGCTATCTGGAACGATAAAGCGCTCTAAACCGGCAATACGAATTAACGACGGCCCTTGCCCAGGAGCAACCGTGCCCTGAATAGATGCTAATTCTAAAAGAGGAGGTGAGCTCACTGAAATCTTCTTTCCAGAAACAGCATTTATAAACTCAATGGCACCCCAAGATTTAAAATCTTTAGTGTAGCGCAGCTCAATAGTGAAAGCGCCCGTATCTAAAGTTTTATATTCAATTTTGCCATCAGCACTAGCGTTAATCCAATCTGAAGAAGGTTCCCCATTGGGCATGTAGCTCGA
>DUVD01000263.1 GCA_012841225.1 Fibrobacter sp. | reverse complement strand
TTTATAATCAGTACGAGGAAACGGAAAAAAATATAGCGACTAAAACAAAAATTAAGGAAAAAGCCGAAAAAGAAAAGCAGGGAAATGAGTCCGAATTAAAAAACATTGACGACGACATTAAGGTTGCTGGTACTAAAAAACAAGAGCAGCAAAAGCTAAATGCTTCTAAAGTGAGTTTGTGGGATGAAGTCAAAGAAAAAGATATTCTTATAGCCAACAAGCAAAAAACATTAAAAGCTGTTATTGAAAAGTTAGGACTGCAAAAAGAAAAAGTAGCGGCAAGCAAAAAAACACTACAGGCATTAAAAGAAGACTGGGAAAAAGAATGCTCAAATTTAGTGGCGGCTCGTGAACATATTGATAAAAACAAAGAAGATGATGTCTTAGTTTCGCAGTGGCAAAGAATTGAATATTTATTGGAAGGGCTCGAAAAAAAGCTAGCCCAAACGCAAGAGAAAAAAGGATTTTTTGCCGTTCAAAAACAGGCTTTAGAAGCACTCAAAAAAAACATCGATTTCTTAAAAACGAAACATCAAAAAACAAAAGAAGAGCGAGAGCATTTTTTAGAAAATGAACTCGATTCTCTTTCGACGTTGCTTAGAGACCAGTTAAAGAACGATTTGCCTTGCCCTGTTTGTGGGGGTTTAGAACATCCTTATTGCCAAACCCATACGATTGGGGCCAACCAAAACATAGCGATACAAAATGTAGAGCGATTGAAAGGGCTACAGCAACAAATAGAAAAAGAAAATCGTGAGCTCATCGAATTAGAGGCAAAATACAATGCGAATGTCGAAGCAGAAGGCGAGCGCGCCAAAGCGATTTTGGCTTTAGAAGGCGAATGCCAAAACCAGCAAGATGAGGCACAAAGACTTTTAAGTAATTACTCGGTTTCTTTGGAATCCATAGAGGCGATTTTAGTTGCCAAGAAAATGCTGCTAAAAAAGAAAACCAATTTTGAAAAATGCAAAGTACGGTTAGAAGAGCACAAAGAAAAAGAGCACGATTATAAATACAAAGAACAAGAAAATCAAAACGCATTGACATCGGATTTGGCTCAGCAAAAAGAATTAGAAGAGGCAAAGGCCAAAGAGGAATTGGAACTCAGCGAAGAACAACAAAACCGAAAAACACTTTTTGGAGAAAAAACGGTCGAAGAGGATCGCCGAGAATGCAGCGCAAAACTCGACTCGCTCGAGAAGGAACTCAAACAAAAAGAAACGCAAGCGAGTCAAATAAAAAACACATTGGCCTCCTTAATCTCCACAATTCAAAGCGCACTGAAGGACTTAAAAGAACACTCGATAAAAGCACAAGAACACAAAATAAATTTTGAAGAAGGCTTAATTCGCGCCGGCTTTAGTTCAAAAGAAGCATTTATAGTCGCTAGAATGGACCCAGATGAATGCCGTAGTATTGAAAAGCAAATACAAGAAAATCAAGATCAACTCAATAAAAAAAGTGGCGAATTAGAGTCTGCTCAAAAAGAGTTCCAAACTGAAAAAGCAAAAGCCTTAACAGATAAAACATTAGAAGAATTAGAAAAAGAAGCCGAAGAAATCAAAGCGGATTTGCAACGCGAAAAAAATGAAAAAATAGAACTCACCCTGGAATTTCGAAAGCATAAAGAAAATCAAAAGAAAGTTTCATCGTTACAAAATAAGTTAGAAAAACAACACAAAGTGCACCGAATTTGGGATAGCCTAAGTGAATTAATCGGCTCGGCAAATGGAGATAAATTAGCCAAGTTTGTACAGGGAATTACCTTAAAAACCCTTACCGCAAGCGCCAACCAGCACTTAAAAAAATTAAACCCGCGTTATTTTTTAACCGCCCACGAAAAAGACTTAGCGCTTTTACTTCACGATAATGACTTTGGCGAAGTGCGCCCAACAAGCAACATCTCTGGCGGTGAAACCTTCCAAATCAGCCTCTCTTTAGCATTAGGACTCTCTTCCATGGCAAGCCATCGAGTGCGCATAGATACATTGTTTTTAGATGAGGGCTTTGGCACACTAGACTCCAAAACGTTACAATCGGCAATAAGCCTACTCTCCAATTTACGCCAAGAAGAAGGAAAGCTAATAGGCATAATCACGCATGTGGAATCGCTCAAAGAAGAGATCGAAACACAAATAAACGTACAACCCATAAGCAATGGCCACAGCATTATTAAAGGCCCCGGCGTCAAAAAGGGCTAACGAGAAAGAAGCTCAATCACTTCGATATCTGCAGGAAGCCACTCCACAGAAGGGAGCTCCTCTTTACTAAGCCACTTAGAGGCTTTGTGCTCAAGCAATTTAATAGAACCATTTGCAATAGAACACCAAAAACAGTGCATCGTCAAATGAAAAGAAGGGTAATCGTAATTGACCGTACAGAGAAACTCATCAACAGAAATTTCAACATCAAGCTCCTCTTTAATCTCTCGAATAAGAGCCGCCTCTTGAGTTTCACCCAACTCCATTTTACCACCCGGGAATTCCCATAAGTCCTTAAACTCGCCTTTGCTGCGTTGCGTCGCAAAGATCTTCCCGTTATTTATAATAACAGCAGCAACCACTTCAATTGACTTCATCATCTCTCCATTTTCAGCTAACAATATATTCAAATAGATCGTGGCGCACAGGGGTCTCGAGGTTATATTCGATTTCTACAGCGGATTTATTTGTGTTAAGCATCGTAATTTCTTCATGTTTTCCAGTAGCGTTAATGCGACCAAGGTAGTAAAATTCTTTTGATGTCTTGTCGTCTTTATTTTTACGAATAAAGAGATCCATTTTTATGCCCAACTTCTTTGCGTTTAAGGCCGTAATAACATCTTCGGACTTTGCAGTACGCCCAGATTTAGAAATTGCAATCAAGGTGTTTTGGTCTTTTAAGCGATCTTCGTATCTGATAGTATGTTGAATAGATTCACATTTGTCGTAATTAATAAAAACAGGATAGGTTTTTGTTCCTCTGTGGTATTTATAGCCACCGATATTGAGAGCGACTTCTCCTTTTTCCCATTCTAATAAACGGCAAACCTCTTCGTAAGTGTATTTGGAGTAGAGCTGAAAAGCGGAATCTTTATAGCGATTTTTATAGTATTTTGAATTGCGATAAAAGCCAAATTCAATGAGCTCTTTAACCGCATTATAAAACTCTTGATTAGTCAATAAATTACTAAAAGAAGAACTGATTTTATAGTCGTCATTTTCGCTTTCTATAAATAAACAAGAAGCGTAAGTATTTTTTCCAGCTCCTGTGGCAAAACTATTGGTCATTAGGTTAATGATGTTTGTTTCGGTTTTAGAAGAATACTCTATTTTGTGTTTCTGAATTAGAACTTCTTTGAGGTCTTGCATCACATTGTTTTGAGGTCGGTTTTCTAAAAGATTTCTTAATAATTCTAATTCATGGACTCTCATGCCAGCGGTAAATTTTTTTGAAATATACTCGAGGATATTTTCTTCTTGAGGAGAAAAAGTGATTGTGTATTCTTCTTCGCATTTTGACAGAAATTTATGATAGGAACCAAAGGAGGCGTTATCGAAAATGCGTAGTACATCCATTTCGCCTAACTCTTCAAAATCCATCAAAGTTGGAATTCGGCCTACTTTAAACTTTAGTTGCTTATAGTTTTCTTTGATTAGTCTTGTGGCGTTAAATTTAGCGATATCTATGGATTCGTAGATTTTCTTTCGAGCGATTTCATCAAAATGAATGGAGGATGCTCCGGGAATTACCTTAGATCCCTCGCGAACATATCGGCGAATGTTATCCTTATTGTAACTTCGATCGCCAGAAAGAGCGATAGGAATCATGTAGTTATTAGAGTAGTTTCCTATAAAGTCAAGAATAATCACAAATTCTTTTTCTTTATTTAAGCGAAGACCTCGGCCCAATTGTTGTATGAAAATAATGGGTGATTCTGTTGGCCGAAGCATAATGACTTGATTGACTTCGGGGATATCAACACCCTCATTAAAAATGTCAACAGTAAAAATATAATCGAGGTATTTGCTGCTGTCTTCTATAGTCAAGCGCCTTATACCCTCTTCTCTTTCTTCTTGAGAATTGGCGCCGGACAAGGCTAGAGTCTTATAGCCTTTTTCATTGAATTTTTTTGATAACTCAGCAGCCTCTTTATTGGTACTACAAAAAATAAGGCCTTTTAATCGGCTTCCGCTAAATCCAAAATACTTTGATTTTTTAATGACGTAATTTACGCGGTCATCAGAAACGAGGCGATTAAAATCTCTATTTTCTATTTCTTTATCGTCAATAAAAATATCTGTGATGCCATAGTAATGGAATGGGCAAAGAAGATTTTGTTCCATAGCTTCTTGCAAGCGAATTTCGTGAGCAATATTATAATCAAATTTTTTATAAATATCAAAGCCATCAGGCCTATCTGGAGACGCAGTCATTCCAAGCCAAAAAGAGGGCTCAAAATAATCCATAATTTGTAAATAGCTATTGGAGCCGGCGCGGTGCGCTTCGTCGATGATAATTTCTGTAAAATGAGTTTTTGCAAAAAGATTAAAATGTTCTGGTTTAGACATGGTTTGCATGGTTGCGAAAAGGATATCGGCATTAATTTCTTTTGCTGAACCAGAGTATAAGCCAAATGTCTTTGTGTCTCCAAAGACATTTTTAAATGATCTCATTGCTTGTTTTGCAATTTGCTCACGATGCACTAAAAAAAGCGCACGCTTTGGCTTTATATCACGAAGCGCAAAAGCAGCAGCGTAAGTTTTACCTGTTCCTGTTGCTGAAATAAGGAGTGCTTTGCTTTTTCCCTCGTTGCGAAAGATGCTTATTTTACGAATAAATTCCCGTTGCATCGAGTTGGGCTCTAAGTTGAGTAGTTGTATAGGAACAATTTTGGCTTCGCTAAAAATTTCGCGTTTTCTTTGTTCAAGTCGCTTATTTTCAATATAAAGTGCTTCATATTGATTTATTAATGCTTCATCAATATTTAAAGAGGCGCTCCATAAGTCATCGAACTCTTTGATGATATGTTTGAATATTTCACCATTTTCTGTTGCTGCAAAACGAGTGTTCCACTCTTTATTTGAAGAAAGAGCTTTGCCTGTTAAATTAGAGCTACCTATGACGATACTTATAATTTCATCTTTGTAGAATAGATAGCCTTTAGTGTGAAAACCCTCGGGGCTTTTATTACAGGGATACATTTTGAGCTCAATGTTTTCTAACCGCATTAAACGTCGAAGCGCCTTAGGCTCAGTAAAGTTTAAGTAATCGGTGGTAAGAATTTGCCCTGGGATATTTTTCTTTTCTAACTCAAGAAGTGTTTGTAAAAGAGAAGCAAGTCCGCTTTCTGTAATAAAAGCGACACTGATGATGAATTTAGTGCAGTTTTGGAGCTCTCTATCCAAAAACACCTGCATTGTATTTTCAGCATGATTTGAAATAAACTGAGGGCGAAACTCAGTGTTGGATTCAATGCTCGTGTCCCAAAAAGCCGTTTCACAAGCCTGAGCTAGGTGATTAGGGATTGACATTAAAGGGTACCTTGCCTCATTATAACATTCCTTTTTTTGAACAATCTAAGTTAATTCAATAAGAAAAGTAATAATTAAGGTCACTTGCTTTCATTGTTCTCGAATAATAATTTTAATCTTGATTTAAACAAAATAGACCTACTTGCCAGCCCTATCGCAGATAGCTATTATGTTTTTATGCAACAAAATGAATCCACTACTAACGCTATTATGCAATACCACCGCATGCGTCTTGTGCTTCCCGAGGTCAAGACCCTAGGCTGGCGAGATGCACACACACAAGAGAGTCGCTTTGCTGCCTTTTGCCGTTGGGGTGATTTGAATGGTTCCAAAATATTGGATTTGGGTTGTGGGTACGGTGACTTGAAGTATTTTCTTGATGAGTGTTTTGATGAGTTCGAGTATATTGGTGTTGATTTAATGCCAGAATTTATAGCAACGGCTCGGCAAAGATTTGCTCATGTGGAACTTACCCATTTTATACAAATGGATTTTTCTGCAGGGGATTGGCCGCCTGTTGATGTTATTTTTGCTTCGGGTAGTTTGAATTACCGTAGTAACGATTTGCAACACCCTTACCCGATTATAAGTCAAATGTGGGAGCAGGCTCGCTTGGGAATTGCTTTTAATTTGCTGGATGACCGTAAACAGGAGTCTTCGGGATTTATACAAGCCTATGACCCCGTCCGCATTTTGGACTTTTGTCGCCAACTCGACCCTCACGCCGAGCTTCTCATCGACTACCACCCAGAAGACTTCACTATATTAATGCGCAAACTTTAATCGATTTAGACTACATTTGTACGATGACTAACAATACTGTTTTGCAAAAAATCCAATACGCCTTGCACCTTGAAATCGCCGATATCCTTCGCATCTACAAGCAGGTCGGTGTTGTGCTCGACCCAAAACTAGC
>DUVD01000262.1 GCA_012841225.1 Fibrobacter sp. | reverse complement strand
GCTTGTTGGCAACTGCGTCAAAATACTCCTGCTTGACTCTGGATGCATTTTGATGCTGAGTTAAATCATAATCGGTGCGGCTTGCAATACCCCAAAGTTCTCCCCAACCAAATGGAAATTCATACTCTATATCAGAGGTGCCGTTGGAGTAATGAGAGAGTTCTTCGGCGGTGTGCTCGCGCATGCGTAGTTTATTAGGACAAACGCCTAAGTCTTCGGAAAGCCAGTTCATGCAGAAAGTCTTCCAAAACTCGTACCAGTCTTTTTCTGTACCTGGTTCGCAGAAAAACTCCAGTTCCATTTGCTCAAATTCACGTGTACGGAAAATAAAGTTGCCCGGCGTAATTTCGTTACGGAATGACTTTCCAATTTGGCCTACGCCAAACGGGATTTTAGGGCGGACATTATCCATAATGTTTTTGAAGTTGATAAAAATCCCCTGCGCCGTCTCTGGGCGAAGGTAAACCTTGTTTCCAGCGCCTTCTACAGCGCCAATTTCGGTTTGAAACATTAAGTTAAAGGCCCTAGGCTCTGTAAAGTCTTTTTTTCCACAACTAGGGCATTCGATTACATTATCGATGATCATCTGAGCGATGTCTTGAAAACTCTTGCCTATAGTGCAACCTTCGCCGAGCTTTTCTTCGAGCAAGTGGTCGGCGCGAAATCTTTCGCGACAAGCCTTACAGTCAATTAAGGGGTCGGAAAAGTTACCTACGTGGCCAGAAGCCTGCCAAACTTTAGGATTTAATAAAATAGAGCTATCTAAACCAAGCACATCGGCACGGCTAGAAACAAATTTTTTCCACCAAAGGTCTTTAATATTGCGTTTGAGTTCAGACCCATAAGGGCCGTAATCCCAAGTATTTGCCAAACCATCATAAATTTCTGATCCAGGGAAAATAAAGCCCCGGCGCTTGCATAAAGAGACTAAATCTTTTAAGGCATCTTGTACTTTTTTAGCCATTTCAATATCCTTTTAATGAATAAACCGCCAAATGATGTGGCGAAATATAATAAATAACAAGAAAAGATTAGATGATTTAAAACAATTGATTATCTTTATAGACTATATGCGTATACTTATTCTGTTTTTTACACTTTCGCTATTTTCAGTCTTATTTGCTGAAACAGCCGAAGCTCCAACGCTTATCATTAAAGACTCGACCTCAACCAAGACTACTACTGACAGCTCACTTAGTTTTATTGGTGTTGGGGATATTATGATGGGCTTAAACTACCCTGATGAATCCCCAAAGTTGCCTCCAGAAGATGGGGCTTTAATTTTTTCCGATGTGAAAGCCATCTTACAAGACGCCACCATAACCATGGGCAATCTCGAAGGCGTTTTATTAGATCTTGGCGGCACTCCCAAGCGATGCAACAATCCTAAATTATGCTATGCCTTTCGTTCGCCAGAACGCTACGCCAAGCATCTTGTAGAGGCCGGTTTTGATCTTTTAAGCGTCGCAAACAACCACTCCGGTGATTTTGGTGCAACAGGGCGAGAAACCACTCAAGAAGTTTTAGAAAAAGCGGGTCTTGGTTTTGCAGGCTTTGAAAACAAATGTGAAAAACATTTTATGGAAAAAGACGGGATACGTTATGGATTTACAGCGTTTTCAATCAATACAGGCACTTTGCGACTAACAGATACGACTAAAGCTAAGCAAGTGATCTCCGAATTGAAAGATAGTAGTGACATTGTCATTGTCAGTATGCATGTGGGTGCCGAAGGGAAAAAATACAATCGTATTACTCGGGAAACAGAGATGTTTGTCGGTGAAAACCGAGGTAATCCTTATGCTTTTGC
>DUVD01000261.1 GCA_012841225.1 Fibrobacter sp. | reverse complement strand
TTCTCATCTGCATTTTACGTGTACTTTTTTGTTTGAAATTTTCGTCGTTGTAGGTAGGGTTTTGCAGTGTACTTTTGAAATATAATCTTGTTCTCGTCTGCAATCCGATTTTGCGTCATTGGTTTGAAACTTTCGTCGTTGTAGGCAATATATTTTTTCGTAGTGCATTTTTGGAATATAATCCTTTCTCATCTGCATTTTACGTGTGCGTTGTTGTTTGAAATTTTCGTCGTTTGAGGGCACTATTTTTTTTCGTAGTGCATTTTTAACTAAAACGAAGCACCATCTAAGAAAAGGGTAAAACGGCGAAGCCGAAGAGTCGAACGTGAGGAACCATTATTTTAGAAGGATCTGATAATGCTTAGAAAAGAGTGAAAAACAAACTTAGAGCAAATCTTGAAGTGTAATGACCGACACATCTAAATAATTTTTCCATTCGTGATTCTCTGTTAAGACACCATCCGCACCACAGGAAAATGCCGTTGCTAATTGTATGGACTCTTCAATATCCAAAGAATACTTTGCTTGAAACTCCGCCGCTTTAAGCGCTATTTCAGAATCCATCTCGCGTAAAAACAATAAATCAGAACGCACAAAGAACTCTCGGTATTGACGTGCAAGGGCGCCATTCTTAATTAAAAAAGCCTGGTGCGCCACGTGTTGTAGAGTCAACGGGCTCGCATGCATTTGAATCTTTTTTTCGTAAACTAAATCTAATACTCTAGAAACAATAGGGTAATAAGGCGTGCTAAATTCTAATAGCCTTTCTATAGGCCCCACGTCTAAAAAGAGATGTCTTATTTTTTCTATGCGCTTCATTTTTTACTCGTAAATTTCGGTATAGGCAACATCAGCTCTTGTTCCAGAGCGAACCATTTTGAATCGTTTTGCCTTAGGGTAATAATACCAAATCATCCATTCACTAGACATATCTGTGCGTTTTGTTTTTAACGTAATCGGCTTTTCATCTTTATAAAACTCTTGTTTATTTGGAATGATTCGTTCGTAAGGGCGATAGGTATGGACTCGATCTCCAGTGCGTCGATCAATTAGGCCATTGCCATCAACACTCCAAACTATTTCCACTTTACCGTTTTCATCTTTTGTTTTTTCACAAGAATCAGGACCCTCTGGGCACCAAAGAAATTTTTTAAATGTGAACCTTGTTTCAGGAAAATGAAATGTTTCTGCTTGGCGTTTGGTCTCTGTGTAGGTTTTGTATTCCCCTGCTAAAGAATAATTTGACGTAGAGTAATCTTCGCATCCGCTTTGTAAAATTTTTATTTGTCTTTTATAAAAATCTATATCTAAACGACAATCAGATTCTTGATGCGTAAAACGACTATGGCCGTTCACCTCTTTAACCTCTAAATCACTCACTTCAAATTCTGCGCGATCCGATTCTGTCCCATTTAAGATAACTAGCGAAAACTTACCAGGAGAATTGGGCGACTTGCGCAAAACAGCAGATCCTGTAGCAGAGGAATAAGTACCGCTAATGTCCATCACTCGTTCTAAAAAACGAGCAAGGTCAGCTCTATTAGCAAACCCAGAACCAAACTTGCATTTTATAGGAACAAAACGAGGCGGTTCCTTAGGGACTACTGTTTCGTAGCTGGTCATTTTCTTTTTACGACCTTTTTTGCCTTTAACGTAATACGTTTTTTTAACCTTTTGAGGTGGTATAGGGAGTTCTTTCACCCAGTCGGAGTGACTTAAAACACCAAGAGCAGGCGATGAAACATCTGATTTTCGATAAACAGTCAAGTTTTGTGCTGATGCAAAAATCGCCAATACAAAAACAAATAAAAGAGCTTTTTTCAAATACATGCCAAGAACTTAATATTTTAGAATGTTTTTAATCATTTTTATTTAATAAAAAAGTCTTTTTTACTAAGTTTTACAATATGAATTATCTAGGAGATCAAATATGAAAAGAATTTCTTTTATTTTGCTTTTATTAGCTTCTTTCGTTTTAGCCGCAGAACCAGCTGCCGCAGTTACACCTGCAACAACCAAAGACACCGCCAAAGTAGCAGCCCCTGCTCCTAAAGCAACTCCTGTTGCTGTAGTCAAAAAAGACACCGCCAAAGTAGCAGCCCCTGCTCCTAAAGCAACTCCTGTTGCTGAAGTCAAAAAAGACACCGCCAAAGTAGCAACCCCTGCTCCTAAAGCAACTCCTGTCGTCACAACTACAAATGATTCTGCTAAAACAGTTGTTCCAGCTGCCGTTGTCGAAAAAAATGATTCCACAAAAACCACCGAAGTCACTCCTGCTGCCAACTCCTCTAAAACAGACTCTACAGTCGCTGAAGTGACGACTGTTGTTCCTGACTCCTCTGCAGTAGACTCCACAGTTGCAGAAATTACACCTGTTGCCGACTCTTCTGCGGTAGACTCCTCTCTCGTTAAAGTTTCAACCCCTAAAAGAATCAAAGTCAAAAAACCTAAAGCGCTGCCTTTAGTTTCTGCAGGTGGTTTTGAATTTGACTTTAATTCCGATTTTGAAATCCAAGCAGGCAAAGTCTTTTGGTCTTCCGAAGATGATCCTAATGGCGACAACATGGAAGAATGGTTTGGTCGTGCGAGCTTGTCTCTTTTAACAAAAACAGAAAACTTCAACGGTAAAATAAAGATTTCTATTGATCCTGGTAATTTGTCCGAAACAGCAACCGTGGTTCAAGATAGAGATGATGCAGTCAAAACTGAAATGCGCGATATTTTAGAACTTAATGAAGCTTGGGCTTACCAGCGCACAAAATACTTCAACTTCAAACTAGGTCGTTGGGATAACACCAATAAAAATGGCGATTATTTTGGTGGTTACGTCGATGGGTACTTAAATGGATTCAAATCAACCTTTGACTCAGAAAACATGCTTCAGTTTGGTTTTACCCCTACAGAAAATTTATCGGTTGAAGTCGCTTTTATAAGCACTGGTCCTCATCTTAATACCGGAGATCTTCGTGCAGTAGCTCGTTTCAGTAAATTATCTGGAATTGAAGCTTTAGATATTGATCTCAGTGCACGCACAAACCTTTTTGATAAAGTTTATAGTCACAAAAGTGATGTTCGCACAACGGTTTCCTTAAAAGCAACTGCCCCTATAATTGCAGAAAAACTTTTTGTATTTGGTGAGGTTGCTATGCTCGAGCTTGGTGCAGACTCAACTGAAAAATACATAGATGGAAATAGCATTCCTAGAGAAAGAAAAATCCCTGTAGACTTAAAAATGCCTTTAACGGGTGGTCTACTTTTTCAGCCTGGTGTTATTGACAGGATGATTTTAGAAGTGGAATACATTTCCGATCGTTACAAAACAAAATATCATTCCAGCAGCACTCGCGTTAAAGATCTCCTTACTGCATTCTATATCGAAAAAGACCTTACTGATCGCTTCACATTGTCTGCAGGGTTCCACAGCTATGGCAGCTCAAAAGACTTTATGCTAAGTGGTAATCTTATCGGAAGAATCAACTAAAAACTGTTTCTAATAAAATTATTTTAAGAGCTTCCTTTTACGGGAAGCTTTTTCTTTTTCTACATTTTAAATATGAAAAATTTTTATGTCACAACCCCTATATATTACGTTAATGATGCGCCTCATATTGGTCATTCTTACACTACTGTTTTAGCTGATATTTTAACGCGTTTTCATAAGCTTATTGGAGGGCAAGCCTTTTTTTTAACGGGTACCGACGAGCACGGTCAAAAAGTGCAGCAGGCTGCTTTTAAAAGACAAGTGGATCCACAGGATCATGTAAACGAATATAATTTACGTTTCAAAAACCTCTGGAAAAAAATGAACATTGAGTACGATTATTTTATTCGTACGACCGATGAAGACCATAAAAAATTTGTAGCGGAGTGCCTTCAAAAGCTTTGGGATAAGGGTGAGATTTATGCTAAAGAATATGAAGGCTGGTATTCTGTAGGCGAAGAGCGATTTTTTAGCGAAGATGAACTTGTCGAGGGCAAGGACCCTATTAGTGGCAGGCCAGTCGAGTGGATTAAGGAAAAAAATTACTTCTTTAAAATGGGACAGTACCAAGAAAATCTCATTGCTCATATTGAAGAAAATCCAGAATGGATTCTCCCCGACTTTCGCAAAAATGAAATCCTAGGCTTCTTAAAACAATCTCTTAATGACCTTTGCATTAGTCGTCCCAAAGCTCGTTTAAATTGGGGTATTCCTCTTCCTTTTGACTCCGAATACGTCACTTACGTTTGGTTCGATGCCTTAATTAACTACGTGAGCGCTGTAAGAAAACGCACCTACCCAAACGGCGATGCGATTTGGCCTGCCTCTTATCACCTTATTGGTAAAGACATTCTAACGACCCATTGCGTTTACTGGCCTACTATGCTTATGGCTCTCGAAATACCACTTCCCGAACACGTTTTAGCCCACGGCTGGTGGCTTACTGGTGGCTCTAAAATGAGCAAATCCAGCGGGACTGGTATTGACCCTATGACTTATATGCAAGATTATGGTGTAGACGCCTTTCGCTATTTTTTAGCAAGAGAAATGGTGGTTGGTCAAGACTGCACCTTTAGCGACGATGCATTTAAACGACGAATCAATAGCGACCTAGCAAATGATTTAGGCAATGTTCTAAACCGAGTCCACCGTCTTGTGCTTACTAATTTTAATGGTAAACTCCCCCATGCTTTTAAAATGGACGCTCCAGCGAATGAATTAAAAGCACTTGCCATTCAAGTGCGCGAAAGCGTTTTATCTGGCATTGTACAAGTCAAACTTTCTCAGATCATCGAAGACATCATGAGTTTAGTGCGTGGTATTAATCGCTATTTAGAAATCAAAGCCCCATGGAAACTTGCCAAAGACGAAACCGCCACCGAAGAGCTATCCACCGTGCTTTTAGTTGCCGCCGAGGCAGTGCGCTTATCCTTGTGCTTCTTATCACCGGTTATACCTACTAAGGCAGTTGAAGGGCTTTTAATGCTAGGTACTTCTTGTGAAGGCAAAGACGATTTAACTTGGGGGAAATTTCAAGGTGGCGAGTTGTTTGGGGAAGGTAATCCGTTATTCCCACGTATTGAAGTTGAAAAAGAGGTTCCTCAAAAAAAAGAACCCAAAGTCCAAAACAAGCCTTTACTCGCGGCAGATGTCGCTTCTGCGATGGACCTTCGCTGCGCCAAAATCATCGAAGTTAATGATCATCCTGACGCCGAAAGCCTTTACGTATTAAAAGTAGATGCCGGAGAAAAAGAACACCGAACGGTTTGTTCTGGTCTCAAAAAAAGTTATACCGCAAGTGAACTGCAAGATCGTTCCGTTCTCCTTTTTGCCAATTTAAAACCAGCACCTTTGCGGGGTGTTTTAAGTATGGGCATGCTGCTCGCCGGCGACGGTGAAGATGGGAAAGCGGTACTCGTCACTCCCCCTGCAGAGGCTGTTATTGGTTCAAGAGCTTTCTTTAAAGGATTAAGTGCATCAGATCCTCGAGAGCTTAAAATCAAGGATTTCGATAAAATCACACTCTACGTTAAAGATAAAATCGTTTATTATGACGAAAAACCTCTTGAATTTAATGATAAGCCAGTATCCTGTAATGTCTCTAACCAAACGGCAATCCATTGATTTTTTTCTTAACAACTGTTTTTTTATAACGTATTTAAGTATTTTGTGCACATGAAAACAATTATATTAAACTACATCAAGAGCTTGCATTGGAAGCACCTTATTATTTTTGGTTTCTTCTGTGTATTTTTGGCCATCCTTAACAATGTTTTTGTGGACGAATCTAAATCGGTTGAATGGATTGGGTCTCAACCTGTTTTAGAAATACAGGAGTAACTATGATTATTGCCATTATATGCTTATCTATCGCTACACTGTTAACCTCTTTTGGTATTGCCGAAATTTCTTTTCCAGAAACGTTCTTAACATTAACTGATAAAGATTGGTTTTTAAAAATTTTCCCAAACGCATGGAAGTACGCCACTCATTTCGGAGTTATCGCTGTCTCTATTGCTGGGCTCCTTGTTATTCCAGCTTGGAAATCAGATCGAGCCCTTTCCGAGAAAACTTTGGAAACCCTACTCCGCTTAGGTTTGGGCGGCATGTTTATTTTTTCTAGTTTATTTAAAATTCAAGACCCTCTCGGTTTTGCCGTTTTAATCGCTCAATACCAATTCTTGCCCGAATTTATAAACAACTTTTTCGCCTTAGTTTACCCTCAATTTGAACTTTGGTTTGGCGTCGCTTTAATTGTAACGCCCTACACACGTGAAACTGCTCTAGTGATTTTCTTAATGTTTATCTCTTTTATTATCGCATTGTCTTGGGCTTTATTTCATGATCTCGCTATTACTTGCGGCTGCTTCCAATTGGAAGGGGCTCAAAGCAAAAATGAAACTTGGACTTCGCTTATTAGAGACTTGGTGTTAATCGGGCCAAACTTTTGGTTAATGCTCAGAAAAAATAAGAGTCTAATTCGCCTGTGGCGCGAAAAATAAAAAAATGAGTATAAATAAAAAAGGACCGATTAAATCGGTCTTTTTTTTTAGATGAAACAAAAAAATTAAGCGCGAATAGGAGCTACTGCATTTTTTTCATAATCAAACAAGCGGCGTAGAGGCTCTAATTTAGTGGTTTCACGTTCTTCCAGGAGCTTTAATGGCGTCATAGAAATAGCGACTAAAATAGCATCTAAGCGGTTGTTCACTTTTTTAATAAACTCACTTATAGAAACGCCTTCGGTAGTAAAATCAACAACAAAAGTATCCCATTCACCTGCATCTAATAAAGCAAGCGCTTCTTTTTCTGTTTTAACCCCTTTCACATAGGCACCAATTAACAAGTCCGAGAGCACTTCTACTGCAATGCCACAACGTTCATCGTCTTCTTCCCAAACCAAAACATGACGTTCACTATAATCACGTGCAGCAGCTGCTTGTTCTGCTGCAGAAAGAGGTGCAGGAGTTTTTGTTTCGGTCTCTGTTAAGGGTGGTTTGACGAGATTTTCGTCGTTTTCGTTGAGAATATTGGTATCGTTATCAATTGGTTTTGTCATATTGCGCTTAAATATAGCAACTTAAGTGTTTCCGTCTAACCAGTTTTGCAAAATAATTGCTGCAGCGGCTCTATCCACAATCCCTTTATCCCTCTTTTTTTTACGACTCATATAAGAAGTTTTCTTTAGTGCCTCAACGCTCGAATAAGATTCATCTTGTGTAAAAATGGGCAAATGAGGAAAATGACTCTTCAACTCCTCTACAAATGCTTCTACCACCACGTTCTTACCTTCTTTACGCCCATCTGGGTGAAAAGGCATCCCTACGATAAGGGCGTCCATTTTTTCTTTGGTGATTATTTCCTCGAGGCGCGCCCAAAGGTCTTGTTCTTGGCGATCGATCGTCTCTCGAGGGAACGCAAAACGGAGTTCCGAATCACCAATAGCAAGCCCGACGCGTCTTTCTCCGTAATCAATGCATAAATAATTCATACTTACAAATATAAAATTGCAAAATAGTTCTGTTCTTTCTAAATTTCGCACGGCTATCGATTTTACCTAGCCCTCTTATCAAAAGCGGATTATGCATACATCAAAAATTAGAAACATAGCGATTATCGCTCACGTTGATCACGGCAAAACAACCTTGGTCGACCAACTCCTTAGACAATGCGGCTCTTTTCATGAAAATGAAGTGATGCAAGATCGCGTCATGGACTCCGATAATTTGGAGAAAGAACGCGGCATTACAATTCTATCAAAAAATGCGCATGCCAATTATAAAGGCTATAGCATTAATATTGTCGACACACCCGGGCATGCTGACTTTGGCGGTCAAGTAGAACGCGTTCTAGGAACAGTGGACGGCGTACTCCTAGTGGTGGATGCCTTTGAAGGGCCTATGGCTCAAACACGTTTTGTTACACAAAAAGCTCTCGAACTAGGCTTGATCCCAATCGTAGTGATTAATAAAATAGATCGAGACGGCTGCAATCCTCATCTTGCTCTCGACAAGGTATTTGACCTGTTTTGCGAGCTTAACGCCACAGAAGAGCAACTTGACTTTGCTCACGTTTTTGGCAGCGGACGTAAAGGCATTTGTCGTCGGGAACTTGGGGATGAGAATGGCGACTTTAGGATCTTGATGGATCTTATAATAGAGCGCATTCCCGATCCAAAAGGTGATCCCAAAGCTCCACCTCTATTACAAATTGCTTCACTTGAATACTCGGGCTTTTTAGGTCGTCTAGCCGTTGGGCGCGTCAGGGAAGGCACGTTCAGACCAGGCCTTACCGTAGCTCAATCCTTGGCAGATGGTACCACTCGCCAACTTCGAATTCAAAAAGTATTCCGCTACGAAGGAACAACCCCCCAAGCAGTCGAAGAAGCAGGACCTGGAAACATTATTTTAATAGCAGGCTTAGAAAAGTTTGATATCGGTGATACTTTATCTGCTGTAGCAAACCCAGTTCATTTGCCACGTATTCATATTGACCCACCTACCATCTCCATGCTTTTTACTGTTAATACGTCTCCTCTAGCAGGTAAGTACGGCGGTAAGTTTTTAACCGGAAACCATTTGTTAGAGCGTTTAGAAAGGGCACACATGTCTGACCCTGCGCTCTTAGTTGAAAAAGTAGGTGGAGCAAGCACATTCAGTGTTTCTGGACGAGGTATTCTTCATTTGACAATCCTCATCGAAAACATGCGTCGCGAGGCTTACGAATTTACCATCGGTAGTCCACAGGTTATTTTTAAGAAAGGTGCAGATGGTAAGTTATTAGAACCTGTCGAAAACTTTAAAGTAGAACTCCCTGCAGAGTACAGTGGAGCTGTGATCGAAGAGCTTGGTAAACGCAAGGGCGAAATGGTCAATATGGTTCAAGATGATAACAATCGAGTTTTTTTGGAATACACCATCCCAAGCCGTGGCATGATTGGACTTCGCCCTATATTGCTTTCAGTATCTAAGGGCTACGCCGTATCTCAATCCATATTCTTAGAATACCAAGCGTTTAAAGGTGATATCCCATCGCGTACCAATGGCGTTATGATAGCCAAAGAGGCTGGCGATGCATCTGCTTATGCCTTAGCTAAATTGGAAGAACGTGGCTACATGATTATCCCTCCTGGTGCCGAAGTGTACCCTGGCATGATTATCGGCGAACACAATCGCAATGATGATATTATTGTTAACGTAACCAAAGGAAAGCATTTAACCAACATGCGTGCTTCTGGTTCTGATGATAACATTCAATTGACTCCATACCGTCGTTTAACTCTCGAAGAGTGCGTGACTTTTATCAATGATGATGAATGCATTGAAATGACCCCAGAAATGCTACGCGTTCGAAAGAGTACATTAGACCCTAATAAGCGTAAGCAAGAGTCTAGGTCCGATTCAGAATAAGAATGAGTTAAGATCTTCCTAAAAGGCCTTCACCGCCTTTTAGGAACTGATCCAAATAGCGCTTGGCTATTTCACAAGATTCGACAAGCGTTTTCCCTAAAGCGAGGTTTGCAAGAATAGCCGCAGACAAAGTGCATCCAGTGCCGTGTTTTCCTGGACCAGGTAATCGCGTTGAAGAGAATTTATACTGTTGATTTTCATGCCACAAAACATCTGTCGATAACGGCCCTTGCTGGTGCCCGCCCTTTAAAAGAACTGCAAAATCTGAACCAATGGCGACCTCATCTCGAGAGGCAGCTAAGCCTAAACCTAGGTATATAAATTCTTTTTGATTAGGCGTGATTAAATCTATATCTTGAAGCAAAGGGAAAAAAGCTTCGGCTTCTTCGCCCGAAAAAAACTCGTAGCCCGCACTGGCACTAACAATGGGGTCCCAGATAATAAAGGCATCCGGTGAACGCTCTCGAATGTACCGCACAATTTTTTTGAGTATTAAAGAATTAGAAATCAAGCCTATTTTTATAAAATCAAAAGAACGCTTTTGATACAAGGCATTTAGTTGTATAAGAATGGACTCCCATGGTAAAAAGCCAGGAGAAATAAAATCAGATTCATTTTGAACCGTGTTTGCAGTACACACCGCTTGGCCATAAACACCAAAGTATTCAAAGGCTTTTATATCGGCAAGAATGCCTGCACCACCGGAGCCATCAAAGCCCGCCACTGTTAATGCAAATGGTAAATTATTTTTAGTGTTCACAAGAATAAAATAGTATTTATTTTGGGCGTTAAACTGTATTTTATTTAATTCATTATACTGTAAGATTTAATTGACTTCATTGGTTTGTATTCTAGCTTTGCGTCGTTGAACAAAATAGAATTATTGGTTTTTTATTACCTCATTATTTTTCTATAAATTAATTTAGTCTAATGGGTTTTCATGCAGAAAGTGTTAAAAATATTTGCAAAAACAAAAGGAATAAACTTTAAAACAGAGTCGCTTTCTGGTTTAACAGTTGCCTTGGCTTTAATTCCAGAAGCAGTTGCTTTCGCTTTAATCGCCGGGCTTTCTCCTCTTACTGGTTTATATGCCGCCTTCATAATTGGTATTATAACATCCATTTTTGGTGGTCGTCCAGGAATGATTTCGGGAGCAACTGGCGCTGTAGCAGTAGTAATAGCTCCATTAGTTTTAACCCATGGTGTAGAATACGTTTATGCTACAGTAATTCTTGCAGGTATAATACAAATAACAGCAGGGTTTTTACGACTAGGTCGGTTTATGTGATTAGTGCCGCATTCTGTAGTGTTTGGATTTGTTAATGGGCTTGCGCTAATTATTTTCTTAGCTCAAATGCAACAGTTCCATGATGAGAAAGGGGCATGGCTTGTAGGGGCTCCACTAGTAACTATGCTTAGCCTTGTTGCCTTAGCTATGTTTATTATCTGGGGACTTCCAAAATTAACAAAAGCGGTTCCTTCATCTCTTGTTGCTATTCTCGTTGTTTTTGGTGTGGTAGCGGGATTTAATATTGATACTAAAACTGTTGCGATATAGCCTCTATTAGCGGTGGCTTTCCTCCGTTCCATTTTCCTGATGTTCCTTTTAGTTTAGACCTGTTGCAAACTATTTTTCCTTACGCTGTAATTATGGCATCTTTGTTATGATTATGGTAACTCTAGTGACAGTATTTTTAAATAATTTAGCCTTGGCAGTTCTTATTGGTGTAATAATCTCAGCCCTTGTATTTGCTTGGGACAATGCCACCCGTATTCGCGCTCGTAAGCGCATTGAAGGAGATACTAAGCACTATGAAATCTATGGCCCATTATTCTTTGGTTCTGTGAGTACATTTAACGATAAGTTTGATGTGTTAAACGATCCAAAAGAAATTATCATTGACTTTAAAGAAAGTCGGGTGGTAGACATGTCTGCGATTGAGGCATTGAACAAGCTTACCGCTCGCTATCAAAAAACTGGAAAAATTGTTCGTCTTAAGCACTTGAGTTCTGATTGTCAGAAATTATTATCTAATGCTGACTCACTAATTGATGTGAATATCTATGAAGACCCAACTTATAAAGTGCTAATAGACGAATTTTAATAATCTGTAGCAAAAGTTAAACTGACTATGGTAAATTATTTTAGGCTAGCGGATGCTTTAATCCAAGCATTTAATGGGTCGGCATAATTCCAAATGCCCCCAAGTAGGGCTGCACCAGAAAACCCCAACTCTTTCACTTCTTCTAAGTTGTCTTTATCTATGCCGCCTAAAGCATAAACCAAAGAAAGCGTTTTTTCTCGGTGAAGGTCAAAGAAAACCTTTAGCTCTTTATTAGAAAATGCCGAGTGGTACCCTTCTTTAGAAATAGAATCATAAATTGGGCTTAAAAAAGTATAGTCAACTTCTGGAGGTAAGTCTTCGATTTCTTTTAATGAATGGCAAGACGCACTATAAGAAAAAGAAGGCGGCTTGGGAGTAGAAATAGGGTTAGCAAAGAATGACGCATTCGCATGAAAACCACCAACTTCTAAGTCTAATGCCGTATTTAAATCGCTATGCAAAATGCAGCGAGAACGATACTCGAGACCTAAGCCTAAAAGCCAATAATCTAGGCCCTGCTTAGAGCGGCCTGGTTTTCGAACATGCAATTTAGACAAACCCTGCTGAAACATTCTCTCAATCAGAACATGCTCGTCGGCAAAATCCTCAGGACTTGTGATGACGACCAAGTTGTCTTTAAATAACATAATTACTCAGAGGCTCTATAGTTAGGCGCTTCTTTGGTAATAGTCACATCATGGGGGTGCGATTCTCTAAGGCCTGCATTGGTTATGCGAACAAAAGTAGATTTTTTAAACATCTCTTCTATATTGTTGGCACCAACATAACCCATCGCTTGATGAATACCACCGACCAACTGATAAATGGTATCACGAAGTGGCCCCTTATATGGCACACGCCCTTCGATGCCTTCTGGCACAAATTTAGCGTCTTCTTTAATATCGGATTGGAAGTAGCGATCTTTGGAACCTTCTTTCATGGCGCCAATTGAACCCATTCCACGGTAGCTTTTAAAACTCCTGCCATCGGCAAGGATAATCTCTCCTGGGCTTTCTTCTGTACCAGCAAAAAGACTCCCAAGCATCACTGCATTTGCCCCAGCTGCTAAAGCCTTAGCAATATCGCCCGAGTATTTAATACCACCATCGGCAATAATCGTAATCCCTGCTTTGCGAGCTGCAGCAGCGCAATCTACAATCGCTGTAAATTGAGGAACTCCAACACCAGCTACCACACGCGTGGTGCAAATAGAACCAGGGCCAATCCCCACTTTTACAATATCAGCACCGCATTTTGCAAGTTCAGTAACCGCCGCGGCAGTCGCTACATTACCAGCGCAAATAGTGAGTTTTGGGTATTTTTTGCGGAGCGTTTTAACCATATTACGAACACCAATATGATGACCGTGAGCCGTATCAACAACAAGCATATCGACGCCAGCATCCACAAGAGCCATCACGCGATCGAGCGTGTCTGCAGAAGTACCCACAGCCGCAGCGACGAGGAGCTGCTCGTTATTATCGAGACTAGCTTCTGGGTTGCTCTCTCTTTTTAAAATATCCGTCATAGTGACGAGGCCTTTTAGATTACCCGCACTATCGACTAAAGGCAGTTTCTCAATGCGATTGGAATTTAAAATTTCTTTAGCCTTAGATAGTTTTACTTTAGGTGAGGCCGTAATGAGTTCTTTTGTCATGACCTCAGAAATTTTAATAGTCGTGTCTGTAATTGTTCGGAGGTCGCGACTGGTAAGCATGCCAATTAATTTCCCTTTAGAGAGAATCGGAAAGCCACTTACCTTAAGACGAGCACGCATTTCAATAGCATCGCTAACGGGCTGGTCTGCATTTAAAGTGATTGGATTGAAAACAATCCCTGACTGCCAGCGCTTGACAGTGCGGACTTCTTCTGCTTGTGTATCAATAGGCATGTTTTTATGAATGACTCCAATGCCTCCGAGTAAAGCAAGCGAAATAGCAAGAGGTGCTGTGGTAATGGTATCCATTGCCGCACTCACAATCGGTATATTCAACTTCAAGTTTGCTGAAAGTACGGTGCTCACGTCTGTCTTAGCGGGCAATACATTGGACTTGCCGGGGACGAGCAGAACATCATCAAAAGTTAAAGCCTCATCAATTAAACGCATACAAACCTCTTTTTCCAAATATTACATTGAAAAATAAAAAAAAAATTAAAGCAAAGGACCATTGTAACGCTCCATACAAGCGTCAATTCCATTAAAAAGCAAGGTCTTCATTAAAGGAGAAACATGTTTCAGTGTCGATTCAAAAGCAATAGCGTCATCAATAGTGAATTTAGACAAAACCCAGTCGGCAAGGTCCCACTGAGGAGGGCATTTACCTATGCCAAATCGGACTCGTGAAAAGCCGTCACCCACTTTTTCAATAATATGACGAAGTCCATTTTGCCCGCCATGGCTACCTTTAGCGCGAACTCGAATTCTACCGCAATCTAATTGCACGTCATCGACTAAAACGATCAAACGCTCAGGAGGAATTTTGTACCAACTTAAAAGAGGCTGAACAGCGTCCCCACTTCGATTCATGAAGGTTTGAGGCTTAGCGATAATGACTTCTTGTGAGTTAATCTTCACCTTTTGAGTAAAGGCACGATGCTCGGACTTCCAAGACACAGAAGAATCGGCAAGTA
>DUVD01000260.1 GCA_012841225.1 Fibrobacter sp. | reverse complement strand
TCTTTTAGAAGTTGAGTTTGAGGTGGTGTATAGACGATATCATACACAATTTGATGAGACCTAAGTTGTTCTTTTTTTAGTGGGCTTTCTTGGTCAAACGGGGTCATCCCAACTGAGGTGGCGTTCAAAACTAGATCTATATGATCGGTGATAGAATCAAAATCTTGAAACAAGCATACATTAGGTTGTACCGAAGTGACTTGAGCGAGTTCGCTTGCTAAAAGCTGCCCTTTGGCTAGGTTTCTTGAAATGATGGTGAGTTGCACACCGTGTTTGGCTAAAACAAAGGCAATTGCACGCGCCGCCCCTCCATTGCCAAGAAGAGCTATTTTTAAAGAGGAATTAAGCTTAAAAGAAGAACCCAAGGCGTTTTTCATATTAATAATAGCACCGTAAGGGTCGGTTGTCGTGCCCATAAGAGTTGAGCCAATCACGCCGTTTTTCCAATAAAGTGTATTAACGCTTCCTGTAAATTGAGATAAAGGGTCGAGTTCGTCGACATACAAAGCGATGTTTTCTTTAAAGGGAAGGGTGACATTAGCTCCTATAAAACCAAAAGTTCGAAAAGCCTGAACGGCATTTGGAAGTTGTTCGGGTAAAAAAGATAAAGGAACGTAAGCGGCATTAATATTTAAATGATCTAGTAATGCGTTTTGCATTACTGGGGATCGGGAGTGTTCTATGGGGTATCCGAAAACGCCAAGCAATTTCGTTTTGCCATTAATTTGCGTCACAAAGGACCTCTGTTTTTAAGAAACATTCTAATACTTTGGCGCTTATAGCGCCAATCGGAGTGTTCCACGATTTATTTCTATTTTAAAATACATATAAAATGGACTCATAATTCTTAAAAAGACAAATGTTTATCATTTTTTACGTTAAAAGAAAGAGATACCAGAAAGAGCGCTCTCAATTTTAGAAAATAAACAAAAACCTTATATTTATACTGCAAATGACGGTTTTTAGGAATCCTTTTCTATATTAGCGCTGTGATGAAATTACCTGTTGTATGCATTGTCGGACGCCCCAACGTGGGGAAGTCCTCTCTTTTTAACCGTATTTTAGGCCGGCGTGCTGCTGTGGTCTCCGATCGCGATGGCGTGACCCGAGATCGCCACTATCAAACGGCTAATTATAAAAATCGCGAGTTTATCGTTATTGATACGGGTGGTTTTTTGCCCGATGACACAATTGATGTTTTAGCAGATAGTGTTAGGGTTCAAATTTTCACAGCTGTTCAAGATGCTGATTTAGTGCTTTTTATGGTAGACGTGCGCGTGGGCATCACCGAATTAGATCAGCAATTTTCTCGTATGATTAAGCGTCTTAACAAAAAAGTGATTCTAGTCGCTAACAAAAGTGAAAAACTAACAGATCGATCCGAAAGCTGGAACTTTCTACCTCTTGGTTTCGACCATCCCCATACGGTGAGCGCTCTTACTGGTTATGCATGTCTCTCTCTTTTAGACCAAGTTTTAGAACTTCTTCCCGGTGAAAAATCAATACGTCGAGAAGAAGATCGCCCCATTCGCTTTGCTATTTTGGGTCGCCCGAATGCGGGTAAGAGTACCTTACTAAACAAAATACTCAACGAAGATCGCGCTGTGGTTTCTGAAATTCCAGGCACCACTCGAGATTCCATTGATTGTAGTTTTACAGTAGATGATATTCCTTTTGTCGTTACCGACACCGCAGGGCTTAGGAAAAAAGCCCGCGTTGAGGATGAAGTCGAGGTCTTTAGTAATATGCGTACTATGGAGAGCATCAGGCGCTCTGATGTTTGTGTATTAATCGTCGATATTACTCGTGGTCTTGAAATTCAAGACTTTAGAATCATCACCGAAATTCGAAAAGCCGGAAAAGGGCTAATTTTGCTTCTCAATAAGTGGGATATTCTAGAAAATAAAACAGAAAAATCCTTTGATCGTATTATTAAAGAAATGGTTGAACGTGAACCTATGCTCGAATGGGTGCCAATTGTTTCGATTAGTGCTAAAGAAGGGCTTCGTGTTCATCGCTTAATCGATGAAATTAAAAGAGTTTATTTGAATTGTCGCCGTGTTTTAGGCCGCGATCGTTTGGCCGAATTCTTTACTGCCTTGATTTTAAGAAACCCACATCCACCTCGACAGTCAAGAACGGTTAATTTAACGCGTGCTTGCCAAACTATGGTGGAGCCACCAGTCATCACAATTGAGACGCGCACTCCAGATTTGGTGGATGAGTCATTTAAGCGTTACCTAATGAAAAACTTTTTTGAAGAATTTCAATTGCATGGTGCTCCTTTAAGATTAAATTTCGACCAAAAGCTAAACCTTAGAAAGGATGAAGAACTTGAACAGTTTACTGAGTCTTCCAATAGCATATTTGTTGGGATCGATCCCTTCGGCCGTATGGATAACGAAAATCGTAAAAGGGATCGACGTTCGTGAACATGGATCTAAAAACGCAGGTTTAACAAACGTCTTTAGATTGCTCGGTTGGAAGCCCTCACTTCCTGTTGTGTTTATCGACTTGGCAAAAGGTTTTTTTGCTCCTACAATTGCCATTTGGATGAACCAATCTTCTGTAGCACAAGGTGGTCCAGATTATTTTTGGCTTCCTATTGTGGCAGGTATGCTCGCGATTATTGGCCATAGTTTTACTTGTCTTGCTGGTTTTAGAGGCGGAAAAGGCGTTTTGACCGCTTTTGGAGTTTTTCTAGCCTTGGCCCCTTTTACTGCTCTTATTTGCTTTGGCATCTGGGTTGGGTTAGTCACTTGGACTAAGTACGTTTCTGTTGGAAGCATT
>DUVD01000037.1 GCA_012841225.1 Fibrobacter sp. | reverse complement strand
GATAATGCTCGCGCTCCTTATGGGTCTAGAAGCTTTGAAACCATACGCCGTTACACTTGGCAATCTGTCTCGTATTTGTTGAATTTAGGATGCCCATTGGTGATTCTAGCTTGCAACACAGCATCTGCTCGCGCTTTACGCACCATCCAACAGCAAGACTTGCCTAAATCAGGTCATCAGGGGCGAGTTCTTGGGATTATACGGCCCACAGCAGAAGTCATTGGTAATTACTCTAAAACAGGCCATATCGGTATTTTTGCCACTCCGGGGACGGTTACTTCAGAAAGTTATTTAATGGAGATTCGTCGTTTTTTTCCTACTTTATCGGTTTCGCAACAAGCCTGCCCTTTTTGGGTCCCCTTAGTAGAAAATGGCGAATTTGATTCTGAGGGGGCAAGGTTTTTTATCAAGCGCGATGTCGAAAGCCTTCTTAAAAAAGACCCTAAAATCGATACTATTTTATTGGGATGCACCCATTACCCGCTAATTGCCGATCAAATTCGTCAATATTTGCCCGATTCGGTCAAATTAATCTCTCAAGGTGGCATTGTTGCAGAAAAAACTGCAGATTATTTAATTCGTCACCCTGAAATTGAAAAACGGCTTAAAAAGTCAAAAAACACACATTTTTTAACTACTGATACCGTTGATTTCTTTAAAAAAGGCGCTTTTTTGTTTGGAGAAGAGGCGATTTCTATTGAATCATTGACTTTTTTATAGCTAAAATGTATCTTAATCACACTGGGAACGAACCTAAAATGTTTAGGTTCGTCTTTATTTTTTTTACCTGTAAATATTTTGACTGGAAGAAAATATGTTGAAAACACAAATAAATCTTGATGGTTGGCAAGATTACCGCGGTAATTATACCGGGACCTTGCTGTATGTTGAAACGAGCCACCAGTCTGCAGTCCCCGTTCGTGATCAGCTAAACGAAAACGGTAAAGGCTTCTTTTACGAGCCTAATTATGAGACTAGCACCTATGGTTTTATAAGCTGCGCTAATGTAAAAAACGTAAACTCTATAATAAAAAACAAAAGCCGTTATATCTTTTTTGGCACTCGATACGAAGGAGCGACTTATCCTGATTTCAAGAATAAGTATTTAATTACGGGCTATATGAGGATTGACAAAACTAGAGATGTGCGTACACGTCATATTCAAAAATTTATGGAAAATCCTAGTGAAGGTGAGCCTGAGTGCATGCGGTTAGCTCAAGATATCGCCGTTTATGGCGAGATGTATTTTGTTGCTTTAGAAAACAGTTTTGTTTTAACGGACGATCATCTTAAAGAATGGGGTTATAAAGGACGAGTTTCTCGTCAACTAAAAACCATCTTTGAAAAAGAACATTTGGATCTTATTCTAACGCATTTAACCTCTCATCCAGACATGACTGGAGAATACATTGCAACTGTAGACGAGTACAAAGAAGCATTAGAAGAAGACCTTTAGTCTTATCATACATAAAAATATAGCCCCGCTTGCACTTTACGCAGGGGGCTTTTTTTTATTGATGCAGTGCTTCGATTTTAGTGCTCTGCGCGGCGAATAGCGTCGAGCATTTCTTTAACTGCTCTGTCCATGCCAACTAAGGCCGCTCGTCCGATAATGCTGTGCCCAATGTTTAGTTCTTCAATGCCTTCGATTGCAGCAATATAACCGACGTTGCGGTAGTTTAGCCCGTGGCCAGCATTGGCGCGAAGGCCGTATTTACTCGCAAGCACGGTCATATCTTGTATTGCCGAAACCTCTCGACTTAAGTCTTGAATGCTGCCCATTTCGTAGGCGGCACTAAACTTTCCAGTGTGAAACTCGATAAAATCGGCTCCGACTTTTTTTGACGCTTTAACCTGATCTGTCTCTGGGTCGATAAAGACGCTTACCGCAATATCATTGTTTTTGAGGGTCATAATCAATCGTGCGAGCTCTTCTGTTTTAGCAGCGACGTTAAGCCCGCCTTCTGTTGTAATCTCTTGGCGATTTTCTGGTACTAAGGTTACCATGTCGGGCTGAACATCAATGGCGAACTGCACCATTTCTTGAGAGGCAGCCATTTCTAAGTTCAAGTGCGTTGTAATAACGCCTCTTAATAATCGAACGTCTCTATCTTGAATATGTCTTCTATCTTCGCGTAAGTGCGCGGTAATACCATGGCAACCAGCTAATTCGGCGAGAACAGCTGCGGTGACAGGGTCCGGCTCTCTTATTTTTCGAGCTTCACGAATGGTAGCAATATGATCTATGTTGACACCTAGTTTAACAGCCATTTTGACTCCTATTTCCTAACAGTAATAACATTGGATAAGGTAGTTATTTCAGTACCTTGAGTGGACGCTTTTTCTTTTAAGTCTTGAATCTTAGATAGTGTTTTTAAAGACAAAGGTAAAATAAGGTAAGAGGTTCCTCTTCTGGAGGCCAAACGCAGGTTTCTAGCGATATAATCTTCAATGGTACTCGTTTCTTCCGAGTAGGCGCTAGCCTCCTTGCATTTTAGAGCGTAGTTTTTGCAAATATAGCTTACTAAAGAAGTTCGATTGTCTGTAAGATCTAAAAACCAAAGCTCTTGCTTTTGTAGCGATTTAAATATGGCATTTAGCAGGTTCCTGTGTTCAACGGCCTTTTCTCCATATCGAGTAGCTACTCCTTTGGTATAGGGTAGTTTCTTTTTTGCACTTTCAATAATTTCTTCAATCTTTTGCTCTGTATGGTGAATGCGAATCGGGTTTTTGGAGTAATGCGAGTTTCTTAATTTTTCTGATTCCATATAAAGCCAAAGGATAGTTTCTGCATTTTTTAATTTATCTATGTCGTAAAAAAAATGGTCGGTAGTACCAAATGGCGTTACTAAAACAGAATAAGGAAAATCTAATGCATTCAATTGAACTATTAGCTCTGGAGAAAGCTTTTCTACTTCAAAGGCGATGGCCATTTTAGAGACGCTATCGCCAAAAATATTTTCTGAAATCTGAAGCTCTATAGTAGAGGTGTCGCCAAGGGCGCTTGAAAAAGTCAAAGTGGCTGATTGGAAGGCGTTTGGCAGGAACAACTCTTCCATATGAATCACTTTTCCGCCATAAGATTGAATATGCTTTTGAATTTGCAACAAGTACACAGGAATCGCCTTTCCTTTTCCAAGTGTCCAGAAGTATTTGTTTCTCTTTTCGGAGTATAGCGCTTTAACCAATGGAAGAGCACTTTGCAATTTTACGATATAAGGCACTGTGTCTATGGGCGTGATCGCGCTGTCTACTATAGGAGCCGTCTTCTTTTCTAAAAAAGAAAATCGTGAAAGCAGATCACTTTGCCGCGGAAGAAAGTAAACTAACGCCGTAAACAAAAAGGTAATGCAAAAAAGGACAATAAGGTGTTTCGCTTTATTCATGCGCTTCAAATATAGCTAGATTATACAAATATGCCTATTCGATTTGCATTAGTTGGCGCTACAGGCGTCGGTAAAACCAATCTCGCTTTAACTCTTGCAGAAAAAAGTGGTTCAGAAATTATAGGTGTTGATTCGAGGCAACTCTATCGCTCTTTTTGTATTGGCACTGCTCAGCCCAGTCTTTCGGATTTAGAGCGTGTCCCACACCATTTGGTTCATTTTTTAGAACCTCAGGAGTCTTATTCTGCAGGGCAGTTTTGCAAAGAAGTTCGCCAAATTATTCAAGAAAACCCAGAGAAAAACTTTATTCTCGTTGGTGGCACTGGTTTATACCTGCAGTCCTTGATTCTTGGTTTACCAGAAATCCCGCCAATCACAGAAGCGACTCGTCGTCAATTAAAAGAAGAGCTGGCACTGGATGGGCTAGCTTCTATGTATAAAAAAGCAGTCGAGATAGATGCCACTGCTATGAAGCGAGTTTCCGAAAACGATACTCAACGTATTTTACGAGTCCTTGAAGTCTTCACTCAGACGGGAGAACAGCTATCTGCTATTCGTGCCATTCGCTTTGGTGGGCTTGGGCCAATAAAAACTTTTTTTCTAAATCGATCAAGAGCTAGTTTGTATGCAAGGATCAACGAACGAGTAGATCAGATGATGGGAGCTGGGTGGCTCGATGAAGTGACCACATTACAGACAAAGTTTTCTGTAGATGCGCCCGCTTGGCAGAGTTTAGGCTACAAAGAACTACTCGGCGTTTCACAAGGAAAAAAAGAATTAACCGAAGCGATCTATTTAATACAGAAAGAAACGCGTCATTTCGCTAAACGACAACTAACTTGGTTTAAGCATCAAATAGAAACTGAAGAAATCGATTTAGATGAAGGTGAGAAAAAAGCCGAATTGCAAATTTTAAAGCAAATATTATAGAGTTATCTATTAATATAGCTGGACTCAAGAGGTTGGTATTATAATTCAAATAGGGGTTTTTAGAGCATTTTAAGCCCATTTTGTTGATAAAATGTTATTAAGCCGTGAATATGTTATGGAAGTGACGAACAAACGATAAAAAAGCAGAAAAAAAGAAAAAAGTTTAAAAAAGACCTTGCCAATGCTAAATAGAATTCTATAATTGGCCTCACTTCACCAGTGGAACCCACACAATGAG
>DUVD01000259.1 GCA_012841225.1 Fibrobacter sp. | reverse complement strand
GAGGGTTACACTCGAAGTGGAACCAAAGCTGCTATTGGTCAAGTTCATTATTTATTTCCCATTTACGACGATTTCAGAAAAAGCCTATGGATTTTCAGCACGCAAAGTCTTTACATCGACGTATTTGCACAAGTAGGAGGGGCTTGGAATTCATCTTGGTTCGATACAGACTTATGGAAAAACGAACGCTTTTGGGACAGGAGCGTGGGGTTTGAAATCCGTCTAGCTAACACCATTTTTTACTCTATTCCCCTAGATATTTCACTTAGCTTCGCCAGGGGCCTTGATCGCGTTGATAAAGGCAGTGATGGTAGTGGCGGTTCAAAATTGGATCGGATTAATATGCCGTTACTCCCTTCAGTTATAGAACCAACTAAAATCAAACTTTCTATTGGAATGGGATTTAACAATCGCTGGATGCAATAAAATGAAAAAAATAGCCGTTATTGGCGCAGGTCTCACAGGCCTAACCGCTGCCTTTTATTTAAGAAAAAATAATATCGACGTCACCGTCTTTGAATCCAATAATCACATTGGAGGCGTTATTCAAACCAAAAAAAAGAATGGGTTTATTTGGGAAACAGGGCCAAGCACGGGCGTACTCGCTAAGCCAGAAGCTTTAGAACTGTTTGAAGATCTAGACGCCTTAAGCATTTTAGAAACCGCACCAAATCTTGCCCTTAACAGGTATATTTGGAAAGGTAAAAAGCTACACGCACTTCCCAGTGGCCCTATTAGCGGACTACTTACACCTTTATTTTCGTGGAAGGATAAGTTTGGTATTTTGCTCGAGCCATTTCGGCCGAAAGCAAAAAATCCAGATGAAAACCTCTCCTCTTTTGTACGTCGTCGCCTAGGCGAATCCATTCTCGATTACGCTGTAGACCCATTTGTTTCTGGCGTTTACGCGGGCTCTCCAGATACCATCGTGCCGCGATACGCACTTCCAAAACTATACGACCTAGAAGCAAAACACGGCAGCTTTATTCGAGGCACTTTTCATAAAATGAAGCAACCTAAATCAGCTCAAGACCGCAAGGCAAATAAAAAAACTTTTTCTGCGCGTGGCGGACTCTCTTCTTTAATTGAACGGCTTACAAATTATATTGGCGCCGAGCGAATTATTACTGGATGCAAAGAATTGCAAGTTGAATTTCAAGATAGCCGTTATGCCATTAGTTATAAAGGAAGCGAGTTGAATTTATTTGACGAAGTAATTTATACCGGTAGTGCTAAAGGGGTTTTAAATACATTCCCGTTCCTTCAAAACGCAGGATTTGATGATGCCGCCGAAGTACGCTACACCGCCGTTGCAGAAGTGGCTGTCGGTTTTAATAAATGGGAAGGACGCCCTCTAGATGGCTTTGGCGCCTTAATGCCATCGAAAGAAAACAGACGCATTCTTGGCATTTTATTTATGTCCTCTCTTTTTACTGAGAGAGCCCCCACCGGTGGAGCCATGCTCGCTGTATTTGTCGGAGGCGAAAGACACCCAGAGTACGTCACTCAAAGCGACGACGAACTTAAAAAACTGGTTCAAGAAGAGTTAACGTCCATTTTAAATATTCCCCGCTTTAATCCCGACCTTTTTGATGTTAGCCGCCACTTAAAAGCTATTCCTCAATACGACCTGTCTACCCCCAAGCGGCAAAAGGCATTTCAAGCTATCGAAAAAAAGTACTCGGGGCTTCATTTAGCAGGCAATGGAATCGGGGGTATTGGTATGGCTGATCGAATTCGACAGGGAAGAGAAGTCGCTTTGTCACTTATTTAATAAATAACGTTTTTTTTAACGCATTTCGTCATTTTTTTGCTATATTAATGGCGTTCCTTTCCCGCCCGGGTGGTGGAATGGTAGACACTGGGGACTTAAAATCCCCTGGTCGCAAGGCCGTGCGGGTTCAAGTCCCGCCCTGGGCATTTTTACAGAGGCAACTTATGATAGAATTCTATCCGCAAAGCATCTATTACCCCCGTGAAGCGGTGGAAGCTAAGCTAAAGAGCGGAGAGCTCTTAGCAACAGAAAAGAGGTTGTTTGAATTCGCTGAGAGGCATCGCTCGGCTATTTGGGAAACTGCCAAAGAAGATGCTGCTAAACCTACTGATTCTATTTTATTAGATAATTTGAGAGCTTTTTTGTTGTCAAAAGGTTCCTTGCACCCTGCCTACGAAATGGGCGAACTCATCAAGGAAATCAAAAAAGAAGTTTGGTATAGAAACGAAGAGCAAAGAGAATCTCCTAATGAAGTTGCCGAGAATTGGAAAGAGCAGTACGCCGACAAATGGCGAGAAGCACGCATGTTCGAAGCATTTATTCTAGTGGAGCATCGCGCAGAACAGATCTTGAATATTCTGCACGCCACAGAAACGGAATAAGCAACGTAGTGGAGCCTTCCTCCACTTTTTTATATCGCCAATCTTTTTCAACAAATTGAATTAAAGGCTTTTCTAAAGCACTTTTTTCTGCATTACTAAAACGAACTTTTACATTTCTAAAGAAACCATCTGCATCAATTTGAATCCAAAGGCCTATTAAGAGATCTTCTTTAAGACGTTTTCG
>DUVD01000258.1 GCA_012841225.1 Fibrobacter sp. | reverse complement strand
GATTTCACACTTGCAATTACTGTCGCATAATCACGGTTAAATAACTCACCTATACTTTGATAGGTTTCAGAAGTGTATTCTCGACACAAATACATCGCTATTTTACGAGGTAGTGAAACTGCTTTATTTTGCTTTTTAGAAGACAATAAAATGCGATCTAAACCAAAAAAGGAAGCTGTTGCCTGCGCAATATTTTCTGAAGTCAAAGAGGCACTGTCGTTTATAACGGTTTGGTTTGAAAGCGACTGAACAGTTTTTAAATTCAAAGGAATATCCATCAACTCATGATGCGCTCTTAGCTTAGCTATAAAGCCTTCGAGTTCACGCACATTAGAAATTGGGAACGTCGCTACCCAACGCAAGATTTCTTCTTTCTCATTTTCTGGAAAAATTAAATCAGCGGACTTACGCCTAAATATTTCGAGACGCGTTGATAAATCGGGAACATCCATAGAAACGGTTAAACCTTCTTCAAATCGAGAAATCAATTTATTAGAAATATTTGGGATTTCAACGGGTTTGCGATCGGAACAAAGGACGACTTGCTTATTGTGCTGGCGAAGGGATTCAATGACATGAAGAAGTGATTCTTGTGTTTTTTCTTTTTTCTCTAAAATTTGGACGTCGTCTAAAAGTAGCATATCGGCATTAACATAAGTTTCTAGATAATATTCAGCAGCTTTCTTTTTTTCGAGAGGAGTGCCCTTATAACGCGCTACAGCATCTTTTAGGAATTGCTCTGTGGTTCGATAAATAATTTTATCCGTTTTTCTATGAGTGATCATGTAGCGAGCAATCGACTGAAGCAGGTGAGTTTTTCCTAAGCCGGTTGCACCATAAAGGTAAAGCGGGTTCATGCTTTTTTCGCCTGGGTTTTCTGCAACGGTCATACTCGTTTTAAAAGCGATGCCATTACAAGTACCTTGAACAAATGTTTCAAAAGAATATTGACTATAAAAATGCTGTAGTTCTTGCTCCGCAAGAGCTACGCGAGGCACTTTAGGAAGTGCGACCGGTTGCAAATTCAATTGTGGAATTTGCGTCGCCTTTGATGAAGAAGCTATGCGAACCTTATATCCTAATAGGCTGGGATCTATTTTAGAAAGCGTCGTAGTGACAAGTTCTTTATAGTGGGATTCCAGCCAAGAGGATCTAAAATTATCCGGTGCCACCAAATTTACAAAATGATCTTCAATGCCTTCAAAACGAAAGGCCTCTAAAAATGCAATTTCGCGAGAGCTACTAGCTTCTTTTTCAAGACACTCTAACAAACTCTGCCAAACATTTACATGATCTACTAAATAAAATACGTTTTCCACAACCAATCCTAAAAAACAATACAAGAGGGAGATAAACTTTTATAGAATTTAATGTAAAAAAAGGATCTTGAAATCGAATCCTTTATTTGTTTTTTTAGGTGAAAACACGTTTTATGGCTCAAAAACAACAAATTTTCTTTTTTTATGAGTTTAATGGCTCTCATCGTCAAAATGTGCACGAGCGATGCGCTATTCGCCACAAACATCTAAACACCTTATCCACATAAAAATTTTGTGTTAGGGCTTGACATCAAAATCGATAATGATACAGGGAAAAAAACCTGATCAAAAAGCGTTAATTTACATGTAATTATTTGTTTTTCTGAAAATTAACGAGCATCTGCTCGATTTGTGGGACGATATCTGCACTGATCCTATCTAAGTATAAGCACTGTAACAAGATAGCTCTATTACGATGTTTTTCTGCGTAAACTTTAATCCAATGGCTCACGATCTCTTGGCGATTTTGACAGCCTTCTTTAATGTTTTTACGAATAAAATCACTCTGGGCGTTCATGTAGTGACGCATGTCAAAAGGCAACTTGCGGTCTTGGATAAAGAGCTTTAAAATCTCGATTGTTTGAATTGGCTCTGCAGAAGAAGCCCTTCTCTTTAAAGTAAAGTCGTACAGTTCGCCAATGTGCCGTTTAAAAAATGGAATGACATGATCTTTGAGATTAAAACAGCAATCTCTTTCATCGATTTCCATTTCTTTATCTTCAACGTTTTGCATAGCTAAAATGTATTTTAGATTCAGGGAATTGTCTTTATTTTTATAAGAAAAGAATGAGAAATGAGAGCTGAATCAAGTTTTTTTGGCATTTTAAAGAGGGCACTACCCTCAGTTCCAGGGTGTAGTCTTTCTGTAGCATTACCGTGTGCATTTTGTATGCCAGAAACCTCACAAGGGAATGTTCCTTGGGGAGTTAGTAACTTAAAAGAATCCGACGCATCAAATGGATTTTTTACTTTAAAAAAATATCGTTCTTCTTGCGGCTCAAATTGAGTTAACTGAGCTGCTACACAGCCAACATCAGAAGCGACATGAGTGGCTTCGTAGTTTTGTGGTAAAGGTCCTTTATGACCAAACCCAGGCATCCATCCTCGATTATCTGTTGATGCAAGTGCTTGCCTCGAAGAATCTGGAACGTCCATTCCTTGAGCACAAGCATCTATTGCAGTGCGATAGGCATGGACTACTTGTGAAAGGTAATAAACAGAGCGCGTACGCCCCTCTATTTTTAAAGAAGCGATTAGTTCATCTTGCATAAGTTCTGGAATTGCTTCCAAGGCGCATAAATCGCGACTACTCATAAAATAAGTACCCCAAGAATCTTCGTCTAAATCTATCGGCGCTTGTTCTGGTTTATCCGAACTTCTTAAGCTAAATGAACCTTGGTGCATTTGGTAATCATCTTCTT
>DUVD01000036.1 GCA_012841225.1 Fibrobacter sp. | reverse complement strand
GCGTTGCTAGGATCCCACTTGACAATCAATTCATACTGCCCATCACCATCTAAATCCCCCACACTCATGTCTCCTGGGGCATAAGTACAGGTGCTGCCATCTGGCATGGTCAACTGCTTAGGACGATCTAATGTTAAAGTCTTATACTGATCAGCCCAAACATCAACTTCTTTAGATTTAGCAGATTCAGTGCCATTTACTACGGCGCTCACCGAATACTTAGAAGAGGTAGTGCCAGCCGCATCGATGTAGTTAGTTCCACTCGTTCCAGAAGTGGTCGTGACAAGCGTAGTGCCGCGATACAATTTAAACTGTGTGTTTGGCGCATCGGTGGCTAAAAGGCGCCAGCTTAAAAAAACACCATTAGAAACCTTCACTGCCACCACACCACGTTCCAAATATTCCATTTGGCGAGTGGCCGCTTGAGAAAAACTAAATCCTAAAGCCATGATGGCTATAAGAAGGTAAGTGTTGAGTATTTTCAATCCCATAATAACATCCCTTTAAATAAAACAATCCTATAGAGAAATCTAAATAAAAATAAGAGTAAAAGTCTACACATTAACACATTTATAAGAGAAGAAAATTGATTAAGCTCTTTAATAAAGATAAAAAAGTCTACACTTTTACTTGATTTTTGTGAAAAAACAACAGTTTGACTTTCTTCAACAGCTGTTTTTTTAGTCAGTCCCTTATTGTAAAAAAAGATTTACATTGTTTTTAAAGAAAACAACGCTCTTTTGCCTGCTAGTCATCCTCTTTATGATTAATTAGTAGAAAAAAACTATTTTTAACAGATGAAATCATTTTTACCACAAAAAAGCCTAGAAGAAATAATTGATTCTTATGCTGCAAAAAGTCCTATTTTTGTAAGAATCGGAGTTATCTCCACTAAATCGTTTCTTTATTACCATGGTATGATGCGAGCTGCCGCCTTAACATACACCACTTTTTTAGCCGCAATACCCCTTATCATATTACTCACAGCCATAGCCCTCGCGATTGGCCTTGGTAATTTTTTCACGGATTACCTCCCCTATTTTAACCAAGTGTTTTCTTGGGATTTTCCAATGGAAGAGCTAATGCCCATACTAGCGAATGCAGAACACATTCCCTTAGGAAAGCTCGGCATAGTGGGTTCCGCTACACTCTTTGTGACCTTTTTACTCGCCATCGGCAGCTTAGAAACCAACTTCAACGTGGTATGGGAAAACAAAACGTCCAGAAAGATATTTCATCAGATTTTAGTCTATACTCCTATTTTAATTGTTTTTGGTGGTTTTATCGGCATTTTTGCTGGCGTTGTTAGTCACGTACAAAACACAATGTCGCTCATCGTTATAGAAGGACTTCACTTTAGTGAAAAAGACCTAGGCATTTTAATCAACGCTTTTTGGTGGGGCGCATTAAACTTTGGCATCATCTTAATTGTTTTCTTAATGCTATTCGCCTTGCCCTCTCGACCCATTAAAATACCCAAAAAGAAATTGCTAATTACTTCCATATTCACCTCCATTTTGTCTTGGATCGCCATTTACATCTATAGTTTAATTCTATTGCTCGTCCAATCAACACTTATTATTAGAATGTCTCTCTTTTATGGTTCATTGGCATTTATTCCCTTAATGTTATTGTTTGTTTTTGGAGTGTGGTCAATTATATTATATGCTAATAGCTTGGTTTGGACTATCTGCACTTGGCCCGATTCGAGTAATAAAACGTGGAACTGGAAAGGAGTGTCGGTATGAAACAAATTATATTCTTTTTAATCGCATTCGGATTAGCCCTTCATGCACATGCAGAAGAACAAGTCCAGAAACAAGAGTCTGCTCAAAAACTAAAAGCTTTCGTAGGTTTTGGAGGGGGTAACTCGTTAATCGCTCGCGATGGCACTGTGTGGATAAAAATTGAAAGTGGCCTCCAAGTTAACTCGCACACACAAATAGGACTATACGCTTCGACTATAGTAAGCGACATTAAAAACCCTTATAAAAAAGATTTACCTCAATATATCGACTATAATGCCTTAGGCCTTTTTGGAGAATTCACTATTTTAAAAAAAGAGGTGTTTTCTCTATCGATCCCCGTATCTGCAGGAGCGGGTGTAATTAACATCATGAAGCAAAATGTAGAGCACTCCAAAGCGGAAGATGGTTTTTTTGTTGCCGAAGCTGGGCTTTCATTCAACTGCCAATTAACGCAGGTCCTTAGAATTTCACTTGCAGGTGGCTGGCGCCAGTTTTTGGACATCGATAACAATAAATTAAACAATAAAGATTTTAACACTTTATTTGGAGAGATCTCATTCAGATGGACAGAATGATTTCGGTTCGTGGGGCGAGGTTACATAATTTAAAATCAATTAATGCTGATTTTTTAGCAAATGCAATCAACGTCGTTTGCGGTCCTTCTGGTTGCGGCAAATCAACATTGGTTTTAGACACCTTACACGGTGAAAGTCGAAAACGTTACCTAGAAACCTTAAGTCCATTTGCCCTACGAGTTTTAGGTGGCAAGCCTTTTATTCCCATAGATAGCGCTTCAGGACTTTCTCCAAGCATTGCCATTGGAGCCTCGCGGGGGGACGCTCCTCCTAAATCTTATGCTTACACCATAGCGAACAGTGACGACGCCTTTCATCGCCTTTGGGCGTATGCCGCAAAACCGACATGCCCTACTTGCCTAAAGCCAATGACCTCGTTTACCCGCGAAGAAATCGTATCTCAAATAGCAGCGCTACCCCTCTCTACAAGGCTGCAGTTTTTAGCCCCTATAGAAACCCAAGACAAGTCTTTAGACTCACTAGCAGCCGTATTCCTTTCGCAGGGCTATCCTAAAGCCCTTGCAGATGGCATAATCGTTTCTTTAAGCGATTTATCCACTACAGAAAAAAATACAATTCCTAAAAGATTTAGCCTCATTATCGACCGAGTCATTATACGAGAAAACACGCGTACTCGAATTGCTGAGGCCGTAGACGCCTGCTTTCGTTTTACCCATTCACTTTTAGAATTAGACATCGAAGGGAAAAGCGTTTTCTATAGCACCATACCCCGTTGCGCAGAACATAAAAAAACTAGTCCACCCTTAGAATCATCTTCTTTTTCACCCTACAAAGAAGAAAGCAAGCAAAACATTGTTTTAAACTCGACTCTTCAAGGATACTCCTGGAAGGCCATTTTAAATACCCCCTTCGAAAAACTAGAGGCTATCCTCCCCACTTTATTTGAGGGGGTCCTTCCAGAATTTTTAAATAGCACAGCCGAAAACTTATACCAGAGAATTCATGCCATCGTAAGGTTAGGGCTTGGCTATTTGTCCTGTGGAAGAGAAGGCTCTACTCTTTCGAGTGGTGAGCTACAACGCTTAAGGCTTTCTTCTATAGCCACCGGCTACCTAAATGGCATGCTGATTTGCCTCGATGAACCGGCGAGTGGCTTACACTCTAAAGACATACAAAAACTATGGCCTATTTTACTCGAAATTAAAAATCAAGGCAACACCTTAGTTTTAATAGAGCATAATCCCGACATTATTTCTAAAGCGGATTGGATTATTGAAATGGGGCCCGAGGCCGGTTCTCTTGGTGGAAACATCTTATTTCAAGGCCCTAGAGACTCCGTTTTATCAAACCCAAACTCGCCAACGGGCCTTTGGTTAAAGAAGCTCCAAAGCGCTCCCTTATCGAAAAAAATAATTGTAAATAAAAACACCATCGATGTCGACCATTTCTCGGTGTATGACATTGAACCCATTGTCGATTCTTTTCCTGTTAACGGATTTAGCGTCATTACAGGGGAATCGGGCAGCGGCAAGTCCTCGTTACTTTTTAAGCACATTATTCCGCGATTTGAAAAAGGTGAATTTAAAGCGGTTGGCATTGAGGCGATTTCTTTTCTTTCTACTGGAAATTTTCAAGGAAGTCGAAGGAGCTCTGTTGCGAGTGCCATTCAAATATTTACGCCTCTTAGAGAATTTTTTGCCAAACTACCAGAAAGCAAAATCCGCGGTTACAGCCCCTCTCGATTTGGGTTTCATCTTCCAGGTGGACGCTGTGAGACCTGTAAAGGCGAGGGCGTTATCCAAGACCCCTTTGGTTACCAAGAAGATGAATGTCCTGTTTGTTTGGGCAAACGCTTTCGCGATGACATTTTAGAAGTACGATTTAAATCGTTGTCCTTTGCCGAGATTCTTTCACTTTCTGTTGAACAAGCCCTTTCCATTTTTGAGGCATTCGAGCAAATCACCTCCAGACTAAAACCCCTTTCAAGAACAGGGCTTGGCTATTTAACGCTTGGACAACCAACCACTCACCTTTCGAGCGGCGAGCGCGCACGACTCCGCTTATCGATTAACCTCTCAAAAGCAAAAGCACCCAAAACGCTATATATTTTTGATGAGCCAGCCCGTGGCTTACATGAAGGTGATATCCACTTAATGCTTAGCTTAATAAATGATTTAAAAAAAGCCGGTCATACTATTATAGCCATTGAGCAAGCTCGAGATTTTTTAATTAATGCAGACCATATTCTCGAATTATCTAGAGTTACAAAAAAAAACTAACGTTTTGCAAACTAGCTTTCACCGTCTAATTTTTTAATAAAATCTTCTGCTGGAATGGGTTTAGAAAAATAAAAACCTTGCACCCAATGACAACCGGCTTCTCTTAAAAAATCAAGTTGTTCTTTGGTTTCCACCCCTTCTGCTACTGAGGATAAACCCAAACTTCGAATCAAACCAAGTATCGAAACAATAATTTTCTTACCCTTGTCACTATTAATAAAATCCTCAAGAAAATGTCGATCTATTTTAATTACACTGACTTCAATTTCTCTTAGCATACTCAGAGAAGAGTAGCCCGAACCAAAATCGTCCATCGATATTTTAAAACCGAGCTTTAATAATTGATGAAATATTTTAATAGCAACAGCCTTATCTTCAAACACTACGCTCTCTGTAATTTCTAATTCAATGAGATGATGAGGAATTTCGTACTTATCTACAATATCGATTAAGGCATCGACATAGCTCGCATTATACAACAATAACCTAGATTGGTTTACTGAAATAGGAATGCAGGGTTTCTTTTCATTGATTCGGCGACGTTGAATTAAACAAACTTCTTCGAGCATATACATATCGAGTTTTGAAATAAAACCGTCTCGCTCAAAAATAGGAATAAAAGAATCGGGAAGCAGTAACTCTTCTCGGGTTTGCCAGCGAGCCAAAGCCTCTGCCCCTACGATCTGTTCGGAAATGACATCGTATTTTGGTTGCAAATACACCAAAAATTCTTTGCGCATCAAGGCTTCTTCCATACGACTTTCAATTACCATTTCTTTTTCAATGCTATTTTGAATTTGCTGGTCGTAAAAGGATACTTTTTTTGAATAAGCATCTGTTCCACGTTTAAGAGCCATATCGGCGAGATCAAACATTTCGGCAAAATCTTTTTTGTTGTCTTTAGGAACTTTATAAACGCCAAAGCAAAAATGGATAGGATAGTTGCCCATGATGTCTTCATTGTGAGTCACCACGTCTTTGGCCATTTCTTCTAAGCGACTTATTAACTCACTTTCATTACTATAAAATAAAACAATATAAAATCGATCTGCAAAAGAACGAGCAAGCCATTCATTTTTTTGTAGTTTTTGCTCAAGTAAAATCTTGCTTCGCTGCAGTATTGAATCACTGGCGTCACGACCAAATATGGTATTAAAAAGCCCGAAATTTTTAATATTAGATACGATAAAAGCTTGATTTAACCCCAGTGTTGGCTTATGTGAATTCTTCAAAAGCCAAAAAAGCTTGTTTTTGGTAAGAGCCCCTGTTAACCTATCATAAGAGACCATTTTTTCTAAATCAAAACGATAAAAGCGTCGCAATAAATAAGCATATATTATTAAGCCGGTCAAGAGTAAAAAAGAAACCAAAAGTAATATTTCAAATAAAAAGTTGAAGTGCCCAATATGCCCTTCAACTACATTCGAAGGAAACAACGCGACAATGCTCCAATCATTAATCCCTAAAGAAGAATAAACAGCATAAAAATGATCTGAAGTCCCTCTAGGCTTTAAAACAAAACCACCTTGGTCATCATTTTTAAGGGAAGAGAAATCTTTTTCTAATGCAGAAAACAAGGCTTTGTCTATAGAAAATCCATTTTCTTTAACTAAATATCCCTCCGCTGAGAGCGTTAAGTCTTTAACGATTTTACCAGCACCATCAATGAGCAATGAAGCGATTTGATTGTCAAATGGTATAGAGAGAAACATCGTGTCTTCAACAAAAACGACTAGAGCACCTATTTTTTCTTTTTCTTCATTTAAAATGAGCCTGCTAATACTCAAAACAGATTGATCATTCACTTTTATAAAACTGATTGTTTTTTGATCGTTTAAAACACTTTGTATGTAATGTGAAGGAAAGGAAGGGTTAAACACTACACCTGACTTTGCAAATTCAACAGAACCGTCTAAGTTAACCCAGCCCTCTGCAGAAAAAGAGCTCGCCCCGTCTAACTTTTCAAAATCATCAAAAAAATGATCTAAACTAAAGCTATCTGATTGGACTATGTTCTCAATTGCATTAATGCGCCTATCCATTTTAAAAAAGAGTAATTGAGAATCTTTTTTTGTTACCTCACACAAAATTTTAGTAATTTCTCCTCGATGCTCTTGCTTCAGGTAATAAAAAATGCCCCACTCAAAAATTAACATCACAGCAACAGACAACAAGGCAATAATAATTACTTTGGGGCTAACCCTGTCTTGTCCGTAAGTGAAAAAACGCATAAAAAACCTTTTGTTGTATCTTTAGAATGTAGTTTTTTTTCTTATAAGAGCAAACATTAAAGATAAAAGAGCGTTTTATTAAAATTCGGTGATATTACCCGTAGCCACGTATTCGCGCACCGCTTGCGTAAGTCTCATTGAGCAAAAATTAGGACCACACATGGAGCAGAATCTTGAACTCTTACTTTGATTCCCGGGAAGAGTTTCGTCATGAAACGACATGGCTTTTTCGGCATCAAGTGATAGTGCAAATTGATCGTTCCAACGAAAGTCAAAACGAGCCCTAGATAGCGCATCATCCCTAAATTGAGCAGAAAAATGCTCTTTAGCGAGATCCGCAGCATGCGCAGCTAGTTTATAAGTCACTACACCTTCGCGAACATCATCCCGATTAGGAAGGCCTAAATGTTCTTTTGGAGTCACATAGCAAAGCATTGCTGCGCCGTACCAACCAATTTGAGCTGCACCAATAGCAGAGGTAATGTGGTCGTAACCAGGAGCGATATCGGTGGTGAGGGGGCCTAATGTGTAAAACGGTGCCCCATGGCACTTTTCAACTTGCCGAGTCATGTTTTCTTCGATTTTGTGCATAGGAACGTGACCAGGACCTTCAATAATCACTTGAACACCGTATTCCCAAGCAATTTTTGTCAATTCACCAAGGGTATCGAGTTCCGCAAATTGCGCCGCATCATTAGCATCGGCAGCAGAACCAGGTCGAAGGCCATCTCCAAGCGAAACGGCAACATCATAAGCGGCTAAAATCTCGCAAATCTCTCTGAAATGAGTATACAAAAAGTTTTCAGCCTTGTGCTTCATGCACCAAAGGGCTAAAATAGAACCACCACGAGAAACAATCCCTGTTGTTCTCTTTTCGGTTAATGGAATATGAGAGATTAACAAACCAGCATGTATGGTAAAGTAATCAACACCCTGTTCCGCTTGTTCAATTAAAGTATCTCTATAAAGTTCCCAAGAAAGCGCTTCTACTTTGCCATTCACTTTTTCTAGTGCCTGGTATATAGGAACAGTGCCTATAGGTACTGGGCTGTTTCGAATAATCCATTCTCTGGTCTCATGAATGTTTTTTCCGGTGCTCAGGTCCATTACCGTGTCGGCGCCCCAACGTACAGACCAAACCATTTTTTCAACTTCTTCTTCTATGCTAGAAGTGATGGCCGAATTACCTATATTCGAATTGATTTTAACCAAAAATGAGGAGCCAATAATCATCGGCTCGCATTCGGGGTGGTTAATATTTGCAGGAATAATAGCCCTACCCGCTGCTATTTCTTGACGCACAAATTCGGCGGTAATTGCCGTACCAAGGCCCAAGTTCAACTCATCCAAGCGCTGGTTTTCGCGGATGGTGACGTATTCCATCTCGGGAGTAATCACCCCACGCTTGGCGTATTCCATTTGAGTTATTTTTTTGCCCGATTTTGCCCGGAGAGGACGATGATTGGCCTCAAAACGCAAGTGCGATAACTCGTTGTTTTCTCGTCTAGCCCTGCCGTATGCAGATGAAATATCGTCTAATAGCTCGCAATCGCCACGATCTAAAATCCATTTTTCGCGAAAGCGAGATAAGCCTTTACGAACATCGATTTTGACATCGAGATCGCTGTATGGGCCACTCGTATCGTACAAAGGGACTAGGGGGTAAAGAGGGTCTTCAATAGAGACCTCGCGCATGGCAACGCGAATTTCAGGAAATAACTTCCCAGGAACATATACTTTGCGTGAATTTAAAAAAGGCTTCTGAAGAGAGTCCATTATATACCTTCGCTTTTCCTACGGCCCCATTACGAGCACAGGTTCTAGGGGTCTATTCTCAGCCGCAGCCATCCAGATGCAGCACCCCCAAGCATCAAGCATTTCTAAAAAGTGAAACACCTGTACTTACTCGCATTAAGTTAGCAAATAAAACTCATACTTCCCAATGGGTATTTAATTAATGATGCTAAACGGCAACTAGAATCTGCTTTAACATTATCCACTTCGTTAAAAACCTCTTTACTCCTGCGCTTTGCTATTGGGCACCTCGTTATAAAATGAAAAAGTACGGCTTAGAAACCGTACTTGATGGTATTGACGAGTATTTAAGTCACCTAAACGAAGACACTGACGCTTTGGTTTCAGAATGCCCCGGGTAGGATAACCTAATAAGGTAGACTCCCTTTGGTAAATTCATTCCTTTTAAGTCGATCTCTTTGGAATAAGTACCAATTGCCTGGTATTCGTTCACTACGTTTTGAATTAAGGCGCCATATCCAGTATATATACCAACTTTTACCTTACCTGCTTTATGAACATTGTAATTCGCAACAATGAGTCCATTACTATATGCCAAATTCAAATCGTGTTTCACATCGATAAAATTCTGGGCAATACTCGTTGTGCCAGTTGTGATATTAAACTCCACTATCACTTGATTTGCTCCCGAACTAAATGCCTGACGCACTAGATAGACTTCACCATCTAAAACCTTATCTGGGTAATTTCCAATTAGCACTGTCTTTGCATTTATTGACCATTCGGCATAGATATAAGCAGTCGCTTCGTTCCAACTAACCACGTCACCATTTGCCGCAAACCAATGACCCGCATCGCCCTCAGCAGTGTTTTCGCTATATGCCGAGCCGTCTGCATTGATGCCTTTAATCATCGACGCCGTTATTTGCGACGCCGGTATTCCAAGCCCAGAAGCAATTTGATCAAAGTTTACATTTACAGTCGTCCCACTATAATCATCAGTGATTGGCAGAGCCACATTGTAAGTGACTTTTGTGGAAATTACTGAAGATGAACTGGTTGCCTGTGAAGAGGAAGAAGAGTTTGGCCCAACAGAAGAAGAAGAATTTGAAGAGGTGACGACTTTTGCGTTATCCCAATCATAAACTAATTTAAAGTTGCTATACCACTTTGTATAAGGATCCGCTTTAGCAGCAATACCGGCGTCTAATTTTAGGCGATAATCGTGATGTGCCTTGCGAGTTACTTCACCTTGATAGTCGTAGTCTGTATTCGTAACAATGGCAAACACAACATTGCTTTGAGGAGCCTTAATTAAATTCAAGGTGGTTGAATTATTGCCAAATACTGGTGTACTATAAACTGGAGTCCCATCCGTAGCGCGGTAGGCAATCTGCAAACTCATACTGGTGCTTGCGCCTTGCAGAGACAACTTGACTTGTGTTGCTCCTGCATTAATGGTCAGAGGAATAACGTTCGCTCCAGACCAACCGGGCGTAGTGCGTGCTTCTGGAGTCAAAATGCCGTTGCTTTCCGTTGTTACCACATAAGGTGTTATTTTCCACGTCGCCACGTTGTTTACTGCGCATGGAGTAAACTCACATCCAATGGAACCACCTACCTGTCCGTTGAGAAGCCTACGCATTTCTTCGGACCATTTTTTCATATCAAGCATGGCGAGTTTGGCGCGATATTCGGCAATTATGCTGCGCACTTCAGCTTCACCAACTGCGGCAGCCATGGACTGCAAAATGTACTTGCCATTATTATTGGGAATGTTTATCCAAATCCATGGCACAGCTCCTTCCGCAACCCAAAGGCCTAAAAAGGTAGGGAATAAATTACCATATTGCACACCACCCAAAGTATTGCGCCAATTACAAACGCCTGCACCAGCATCCACACCTTGCGCACCTGGACCACCAAAAGAACCATCTAAAAGCCATCCTGAGTAACTTTCAATTGGCACAAATGGAGCCATAAGGTTACCCACATTCAAGAATCCCATACCGGAATACTCGGCTGCATTTTTGCGACGTACTTCCATTTCTTGTTGAAGCCAGGTATTGCCACCTTCTTGAAACCAATGCACGTGAGCCGCGCCCAAATTAGTCAAAATGGCATGAATACCTTCATGAATCATAGCGCTTTGCTGGCTTAGCTTATCATTATAGGTGCATTTAGGGTCATAACTATATACTGGATAGTAAGACGCCGCTACCGCAGGATAACCGTCAATATATGATTGCCAGCCTCCTTTGGCGGTGTTGTCGTTAGAGCCTGTGCAAGCATCAGATCCATATAGATAGACCGCACTATAATACCCATTCTTGACACGACTATCGCGTGGCCAGCCCAAAGTATCGGTGATATAAGAAAAATCTCTATCAAAACGTTCAAGCAAAGGAGTGATTGCAGCCTCAGTCACTAAAGAGTTTTTATTGGCGCCGTGATAAAACGCCCAGTATTCACCATGATAAACTCCATTAGCTGCTATTGCCTTATTAATGCAACTTCCAGCAACGTCTTTTGTGGGCTTCTTATAGGTGATTCCAGCATCTTTGAAGTTATAATTCAATTTTGAAGAGTAAGTGGGCCACTTGTAGGCGTCCCCTTCTGCTGCAAATACCACACATATTGCCCCAACAGTAAGTAAGAGGAGAGCGCCTCTTGTGAGAAATTTGATTTTCATAGAAGTTCCTTTATTTATGTTATAAAGGAAAATTATGACTGTTAACCCAAATAAGTTGGAAGACAGGAATTGTTCCGTATAAAAAGCGTGTAAAGTCTATACTTTCGTGTAAAACGCGTGTAAATATCGTATATGCAATAAAAAGTTAAAGTCAAAATGCCCTGTTTTATCTCTTGTCGCATCCAAGAAAGGAACTTTAATTGCTTTTCATTTTCAAGAATTTCTTCCTTTTCTTTTATTCGCGAATCACCCTGTAAGTAACTGTAGGATGGCCTGGACTCGTTACGCTTAAGAAGTACACCCCTTGATGCAGAAACTCTGTGCTAGATAAAACCATAGTTTTACTGCCCTCTCCATATTGAGTTACTAGGTTAGCCCCTTTAAGGTCGAATAAAGTCATTTTATAAGCTTGCCCACGCTCTGCCTTTACCGTAAAATGGACCTCTTTTCCAGAATTAAAATAAAGTCCCCTGATTTGAATATCAGAGCCACTACTAATGGTTTTAAGGTTACCCAGTGGAATATACTTGCTAAATTCCATCCAATCAATATTAAAAAGATAGTCGCTAGTTCCTTTAAACTCTAGTTTTAGATTCTGCTCACCCGCATTAAGTGAAATAACGGCGCTTGCCTCATACCAATCATGCCAATCGTTTGAGAGGTCTGCTTTTACAATCAAAGTGCCTAAAGAATCGTTTTTTTCGTTTCTAATAATAATTTCACTATTCACCTCTGCACCAGTAGCGATTCTAAACTTCACTTCGTAATTTGTTTTCTCTTTGACATCTATTTTATATTGCGCCCAGTCTCCTGAATTGATAAACCCAATGTTAATAGCACCACTAGCATCTGCTTCGCTTTCAATACCAGACATAGAGGCATAATCCTCTGCTTCGATTTTACCAGGCACGGCGTGAGGAACAATGGGCAGTGGGGTTTCAAAAGGGTAGTCATTAATAATATAATGATCAAAATCAACAAAACCACCAGCACTACGCGTGCCAAAATTAAATAAACCAAATCGATAACCTACAAAATGCTTTAAGTCAAATGTCATGTTTAATGTATTACCGATTGTATTCCAAGTTTTACCATCTAAGCTATAAGAAAAATAAGCCTTATCTGCTCTGTTTTTGAAATCCATTCGAATTTTCAAGTAAACGCGGTTTTGAGAAATAGGCACCGACGCCACTTCCACTGGGTTATTATTTGTGCCATTCACCATGACAATAGATTTTGAATTCCCCGTCATTTTAACACCCACATAACCATAACTGTATTGTAGAGCACCTAAACCCGCCACATCACCATCTTTCATCCCATCTAACTCAATTGCAACACTGCCAATGGATTCTGGCCCTATGCTCCGTTGAGTAAGTGTGTTTCGCGTGGCTACAAAAGAAGCATCTACTCGATCATTGGTCAACCTTAAAAAACCAGGGCGAGCGTTTAAAGACCATGCCGTATTGACTGGATTATGGTTCCACTGCCACTCTAACCCAAGTCCACGGTTTTGCTTTTGTATAGTTCCAAAATCATCCGATTTAATGATGCCGCGAAGGTCTTTTTTTACTTTAACGATATCAAGAGTAGCAGGAACACGCGCAAAAACAGGCCAATTGTTTTCCCACGTTACCGGAACTAAATACGGAATTCTGCCGACCGCACCATGGTCTTGGAATAAATAAGCATACCATTTTCCAGTGGGTGTACCTATAAGCCCACCTTGAGCTACACCTTGATCATCTAGAGCGAGGCGCCCTTCGTATGGGCCTTTCAAGTTTTTAGAACGATGAACAACAACACTGCGACCCTTTCCAGACGGCCAACAAATATTTACGACGTAATACCAACCATTCACTTTAAACATCTGCGTGCCTTCGGCGGTTAAGATAAAATTAGACCCCGCCACACTAGACGCCTTTTTAATGATAACCTGATTATACCCACCTGCTTGGTAATCTGTTACCGTTGAATTGAGCTCTCTTAAAGTAATATCATCATGACCATAAGCTAAATACGCTTTTCCATCATCATCAAAGAATAAAGAGGCATCGTGAGCAAGAGGACTTATGCTGTAAGCAGTAAATGGCCCATTCTCAATATCTGTTGTTTTATAAATATGCGACTTATTACTAGTGTAAGAAAAGGTGTGTATGTAAAAAACGCCATCTTTATAGTTGATAGAACTAGCCCAAGAACCCTTGCCATAAGCATTTTGACCATTTGTCATATTCATTTGATCGCTTTCTATTAAACGGTCGTAAGCGTAATTAACTAGCTCCCAATCCACTAAATTAGTCGATTTCATTATAGGAACGCCAGGGCTCATATACATGGTAGTGCTTACCATATAGTAATTGTTGCCAACGCGAATCATCGAAGCATCGGGTACATCTGTGTATATTAATGGGTTAGTCGCATTTTGAGCGAAACAAGAATAAGCACCCCACAAGACGAATAAAGATATCGTTCGAAACAATCGAGAACACTTAAAATGGGTAAACATAAAACACTCCTATCTATAATGAAGAAAATAAGCAAAAAGGCTTGTTTATGAAGAACAAGAATTTAAACGTTGTGGACAAATTATCTATGGTGTATGAGTATAGAAGCTTCGATTTCTTTTTGCGAAAGATATTTTTAAACTTCTACTTCTT
>DUVD01000257.1 GCA_012841225.1 Fibrobacter sp. | reverse complement strand
GCTGAATTGTATAAAACTTACAGTGAACTCGGCATCACTAATTACACTATCCGCAAAAATTAATTCTTTTTTTGGCTAACCGTGTTATCGTAAGCCTTTAGAATCGATGAGTGAGAAAGCAATCCTACAATAGCGCCTTCTTTGTTCTTGACATAAAAATCTGTATTGCCAAGTCTTAAAAACAACCTCATGGCGGAATGCAGGTCTAAAGAGCGATTCAAAAGAGGCACTTTTACCACGCAATCTGAAACTAGAATTTGTTCAGAAAGTGTAGGGGCTGTTATTAAATTATAACGCGCTGAATTCATTTCTAACAAGCCGATGTACTTCTCTTGATCATACACCGGAAAGGTATGTTTAGAATCCATAAAAGGCTTTACAGTACTGAGCACGTCATTTGCCTGTAAAATATGTATTGGCGCTTTTATCATCACTTCGCCTACGGTAATCACGCGAAGTACATCTGGATCCATTTCGGCCCGGTGCACTGGCGATGCAAATTTATTTTTAACTTGACTTTTGTAAATAGTCCAACGGCGAGACAAGGCGACGTGCATTACCGAAGCGATTAAAAGGCCGGGAAGTAAACTATAACTACCTGTCATTTCACAAACCATGACCACTCCAGCGATAGACGCTTTAGACGAACCCGCAAAAAAAGCACCCATACCGATGAGAATCATTGCTTCCGGTTCTCGAAGCACTCCTGGAAACAAAAGTGCAATAATTCCTGCGAACGAAGCCCCTACAAGAGCACCAATAAAAAGTGCAGGGCCAAATACCCCTCCAGAACCACCGCTTCCTACGGTAAACGCAGTGCCTACAATTTTAGCAATAGCAATAGCGGCCAAGGTTAAAACACCAAGACCTGCCACCGTTTGCTTATCTTGCATCAAATCACCAATAAAGCCAAAACCGCCTCCTGCAATTTCTGGATAGGCGATAAAAAGTATGCCTACAAAAAGGCCGCCTAGGGCTGGCTTTAAAATCGAAGGCATGTTCGAACGCGAAAATCGCTTTTCTGTCTCGTTATAACTCCAGACGTATAGTAAAGAAAAAGGAACGCAAAAAATACCGAGAAGGGCGCAAAAAAACAATTCCTTCGCATTTACAAAATTAAAGTTCGGTACGCCTGGAAACATTGGCTCTATACCAATCCAAGCCGTGTAAACTGTAAAAGAAATGACAGCGGCCACAATAGAAGTAGCAAAAGCACCTGCTTCAAAATCCTCTTTGTAAAGCACTTCAACCGAGGTCAAAGCCCCCGCAAGAGGTGCCTTGAATATAGCCCCTAGGCCCGCTGCTGTGCCAGCTAAACTAAACTGCCCTCGCAGAGAACGGGGCATTTTAAATAAGGAGCATATCGAAGAGGCGATGCCACTGCCTATTTGAGAAATAGGGCCTTCGTAGCCGGCAGAGCCACCACTCCCGAGTGTAATGATGCTCGATAAAAACTTAACAGGAGCAACGCGTTTACGTACTCGCCCACCTTGGTGATGGAAGGCATAAATCATGTTATCTGTGCCTTGTCCCGCTGCTTCAGGAGTCTTTGTGAGGACATGAATTAAAATGCCACAAATCAAGCCCCCTAAAGGAGGTATCACCATAAAAGTCCAATATGGTAAAGAAGCTTCGCCTGTCCAAGGGTAGCGCACCCAATAAGTCACAAATGAAAGAGTCTCGTGAAAAGCAATAGCCACGAAACCTGTGACCACACCAATCAGCGCCGCAAGCAATATTTTAGGAAGATAACCGTTTACGACCAATAAACGACCCAATTGTCTTTGGATATTCAATCGCATAAAATACAAGTTAGAATAAACTACTACGTTTTTCATTTAAAATGACGAAGTCATAAAATAATATACAAAGGAAAAGACTATATTAAAAAAGCACTCTTATGAAAAATCGAACTAAAAAAGCACAGCGCATCACCATCATCGGTTTTGCATGCAACTTGATTTTAACTGCGTCAAAATTAGCCGCAGGAATTTTAGGCAATAGTGCCGCAATGATCGCCGATGCGATTCACTCGCTATCGGATTTTGCCACCGATTTAATAGTCATTGTTTTTATTGGCATTTCTGGAAAAGAGAGCGACGAAGACCACCCTTACGGGCACGGCAAATTCGAGACTTTTGCCACTCTTTTAATTAGCGTGTTTTTATTTATCGTCGCTTTAGGAATGATGTGGAACGGCATTCAACTAATTAAGCGAGTCTTTCAAGGGGCCTCCATTAGCGAGCCCACTTGGATTGCCCTATTCGCCGCCGTCGTGTCTATTTTAATTAAAGAAATTCTCTATATTTATACTATCCGCGTAGGAAACGAAATCAAAAGTAACGCGATAATTGCTAACGCTTGGCACCACCGCTCCGATGCGTTTTCGAGTTTAGGAGCTTTTTTTGGCATTGCAGGGGCTATCTTGCTAGGAGGCAAATGGGCTGTTTTAGACCCCATAGCCGCCGTTTTAGTTAGCTTTTTTATTTTAAAAGTCGCTTTTCAATTGGGTTTACCGAGCGTCAACGAACTACTCGAGAAAGCACTCCCTAAAGAAATAGAAGAAGAGATCATTGTTCTCATCTACGCCTCGCCAGAGGTTAAAGGCTTAGATCACCTAAGAACTCGAAAAATTGGAAGCATTTACGCCATCGATGTTCACATCAAGTTAGATCCTAAAATTTCTTTTGTTCTTTCGCACGATGTTGCCACTGCTATAGAGCAGCGCCTTCGCTCTAAATACGGCAAAGCGACTCTCACAAGTATTCACACCGAGCCCTATTTTTCTTCACCTATTACCAAAGAAAAACAATGAAAAAAAATATTTTAACCCTTATTGGCAGCATTTCAGCCTTGATTTTAAGCGCCTGCGCCACAATACCAGAAGGTGCTAAGTCTGTTACTTCATTTGATAAAAATAAATACTTAGGAAAATGGTATGAAATTGCTCGCATGGATTTTAAGTTTGAAAAAGGGTTAAATAACACTACTGCCGATTATAGTGTCAATAAGGATGGCTCAATTCGTGTCCAAAATCGCGGGTTTGACTATAAAAAAATGGAATGGAAAGAGGCCATCGGTAAAGCCAAATTTAGAAAAGACCCCTCAATAGCTTCGCTCAAAGTATCTTTTTTTGGTCCTTTTTATGGCAGTTACAACGTTATTGCCTTAGATGAGAAATATCGCTACGCTCTCGTTTGCGGAAAAAATATAGATTACTTGTGGATTCTTTCTCGTGAAACGAACATCCCAGAAGAAGTAATGCAAAATTACTTGAAAATTGCTGAGAGTTTAGGTTATGAAACCAACGATTTGATCTGGGTTGAGCACGATAGAGAAAACCCAAATAAATAATTTTTTTACTTAACATAATCCTGGAGGATTACATGGAAGAACAAAACGTCGCTATTCCTATGCCACGCATCGGAGACAAGGCCCCTTCATTTAAAGCAGTTACCACTCAAGGTGAAATCAATTTCCCAGAACAGTACGCAGGCAACTGGGTCATTTTATTCAGTCACCCTGCTGACTTCACTCCTGTATGTACATCTGAATTTATGGCATTTGCGACTTTGGCAGATGAATTTGAAAAATACAATTGCAAGCTCGTTGGCCTTTCTATAGATGGTCTTTACAGTCATATCGCTTGGCTTCGCACCATTAAAGAAAAAATCGATTACAAAGGAATGAAAAACGTAGAAGTTAAATTTCCTCTTATCGAAGACATCTCGATGAATGTAGCCAAAAAATATGGCATGGTTCAACCTGGTGAAAGCACAACACAAGCGGTTCGCGCCGTTTTTGTGATTGACCCTCAAGGCATGATCCGTACTATTTTATACTACCCTCTAAGCTTAGGCCGCAACTTTGACGAATTACTTCGCGTCGTTATTGCACTGCAAACAGCAGACGCATTCAAAGTAGCTACCCCTGCAGATTGGCGCCCAGGTGATGATGTAATCGTACCAACAGCCGGTTCTTGTGGCGTAGCACAAGAACGCATGGAATCAAAAGCAGCTGACGTTCATTGTCATGACTGGTTCTTCTGTACTAAAAAATTAGACAAAGAAACAATTACAAAAACCTTGACTAAAAAGTAAATGTAAATTATTTTTTACATTAGGCCAGAAGAGTTCGCTTTTCTGGCTTTTTTTATTTGTATTCGCCTTTTATACGCCACAACAAACGTGCTGTAGGTCACACTAATAAAATAAAACATACCACATCTTGTGCACAGACCTTGCCCTTAGTACTAGATTTAGTTATTTATAGAATATATGAGGATGTTTGGATCATGATTAAAATACAAGGATTACAACGCATTTCACTGTTGGATTACCCAGAACATATTGCTTGCACTGTGTTTACTCCTAACTGTAATTTTCGTTGCCCTTTTTGCCACAATGCCTCTTTAGTGCTCCCAGAAAAAATTAGCGAAGACTTTATAAGCGAAGAGTATTTCTTTGAATTCTTATCATCCAGAAAAAACAAATTAGAAGCCGTTTGTATTTCGGGTGGCGAACCTCTTTTGCAAAAAGACATTGAATATTTTATGGAAAAGATTAAAAAAATGGGCTTTTTAGTAAAATTAGATACCAATGGTTCGTTTCCTACTCTTTTAAAGCGTTTGGTGAATCTTGGTTTAATCGATTACGTGGCGATGGATCTTAAAAACAGCCCTGCTAAATACGCTCCCACTGCTGGTGTTTCTAGCCTTGACAATGAGAAAATAGAAGAAAGTGTTTCTTTTTTACTTTCTCATGTGGTTCCCTATGAATTTAGGACAACAATTGTCGAAGAGTTTCATGCTGCAAGCGACATCGAAGCAATAGCTAAGTGGATTCAGGGAGACAGTAAATATTACCTTCAGCAATTTGTGGATTCTGGCGACCTAATTCAAAAAGGCCTCCAG
>DUVD01000256.1 GCA_012841225.1 Fibrobacter sp. | reverse complement strand
TAAAAAGAACTTTTGTAGATACTGATTTATTAATTGTAGAGCAGGCAAAAAAAAGTATCTCCGAAATATTTGAGCAAGATGGAGAAGCCGCTTTCCGAAAAATGGAATTAGACGTCATCGAAGCACTGGCCAAAGACACTGAGCCCAAAGTCATTTCTTTGGGTGGTGGCGCTTTGACGCAGTTCTCTGTGGTTAAAGCTATTCGTAAGTCGGGCATTTTAATTCGACTTTGGGCAGAACCAAAGGTGTTATCTGAGCGCATTGCCAGAAAAAACACACGTCCTCTAATGGTTGGTCTTGATGAAACACAAAGACTTGAAAAAATTAAAACCATGCTTAGCGAACGAGAAGTGTACTACGCAAACGCCGACTTTAGCGTAGAAAGCTCTAATGAATACCCAGAAGAACACGTCACAGAACGAGTGCTCCACCTTTTGCGCTTTTGGGAACAACACGCTTTAAATGTAGAGACCAAGTCCGGAGAACGCTACCCCATTTTTATTGGTACCGACTTACTTTCCAAACTAGGTACCCTTTTAGAAGGACTTCAACTAAGCCCCGCTAACCACTTCTTAATTTGTACCGATAACACGGTCGCCAAAGCCCAAAGCCAATGCTTAGCGCAGTTAAGAAGCCAAACCTCTCAATCACTTGTATTTAAATTTAGGGCTGGCGAAATCAATAAAAACTTGAATAGCCTAAATCAATTCTACACCTTCATGCTTCGTCGGCAGTTTAGCAGAAAAACATGCTTGCTCCAATTTGGCGGCGGCGTTGTTGGCGACATGGCTGGTTTTGGTGCGGCTACCTACCAGCGCGGCATCCCTTTTGTTCAACTTCCTACCACTCTTTTAAGCATGGTAGATAGTTCTGTTGGTGGTAAAGTGGCTGTAAACCACGCCGAAGGCAAAAACATGATCGGGGCGTTTTACCAACCAAAAGCGGTGGTTTGCGATTTTTCGGTGCTAAGCACGCTTCCCCACGATGAGTATCTTGCTGGTCTAGCCGAAATCATTAAATACGGCGTTATTTACGATGCCGATTTTTTCGACTTTATAGAAAACCACGTCGAAGCGATCTTAAAGAAAGACTATGGCGTTTTGAAAAAGTTAATTCAGCGCAGTTGTGAAATTAAAGCAGAAGTCGTGGGCATTGACGAAAAAGAAACAGGCCTCCGCGCTATATTAAATTATGGGCATACCTTTGGTCACGCTATAGAAAAAGTGACTGAATATCGAAAATTTTCTCATGGCATAGCAGTTAGCCTTGGCATGAGAGTTGCAGGGCGTGTTTCCACTCTTTTAAATCTCTGGACAAGCGAAGACGAAGCTCGTCAAGAGGCACTTCTAAACCGATTCGGGTTCCCCTCTACATTCAAAATCACTCCAGAAGAAGCCTGGAAGGCCATGAGCGTGGATAAAAAAGTAGAGAAAAGCAATCGGAATTATATTTTACCAAACCAAATCGGCCGCGTAGAAAAAGTCAGCAATATTAACGAACAGATCATTAACACCGCTTGGGAATCTATCCAAGCGAAAGAGGAACTATGAGCATTCTTGTAACTGGTGGTACAGGGGCCTTAGGGTTTCATATTTTATCTGGAGTCACACGCTCTGGTCG
>DUVD01000255.1 GCA_012841225.1 Fibrobacter sp. | reverse complement strand
TTGGTAGCGAGCATTTTATTCCATACAGGCCACGAGAGCCCATGGGTCTTTTAAAAACAGCAAACGCGATTCTCGGTTTTAACCAAGCCGCCCTCGCCAAATACTTGTTCATCGCCGCGCGCGAAGACAATTCCACTTTATCGACCTACGACTTCCCCTCTTATTTTGGCCACCTATTATCGCGTCTCGATCTTTCAAGAGACTTGCATTTTCAAACATCCACGACTATCGACACCCTTGATTACTCCGGCACGTCTCTCAATCACGGTTCTAAATTGATTTTAGCTGCCGCTGGGGAGCCTCGCCGTCTCTTAGGCGTAGGAGCGGCAGTCGACCTCAATTCATTCCCCAAGGCCGATGGGTTTTCAAATTTGAAAGTAGTAATGCCAGGCGTTTTAGTATTAGAAGCCACACCGACCGCCTCTATGGAAAATCTAGCTCGTGCTTTAGAATCTTGGGAACAAAAAGAACAATACCCTTGGATTAGTATTGTAGACGACGCCTCCTTCACTGCTAAGACCATCGAAAACTGGCTTTGGGTTACTTTTACGCGATCCGATCCAGCGAGGGATGTTTACGGCGTAAGGCATAGGACTTCTCACAAACACTGGATTTGTGAAGCCCCTCTTCTTGTTGATGCACGCCTAAAGCCATACCATCAAAAGCCATTGACTATAGACTCTGAAATAGAAGTGCGTGCGAAACAAAAACTACAAAGCGCTTTAAAAAGAAATTAATATGCGCTTTTTTTTATTTTTTCTTTTAGTAATGTCCTCTTTCTCTACTGCAGAACGTCATTCGTGTGGTACAGAGAAACTCATGGAGCATCAAAGACAAATTAAGTCGGGTTTAGTCGCTAAATCTATGGCAAGATCTTCTCTCACTTCTTGCTCAGAAGAGTCTTACTACAACAAAGTAAGCACGCTTTTAACAACCCATTTTATTATCTATTACACGCTAGAAGGCCCGCACGCCACCACCACTGTTTTTTTAGATTATCTCGCTCTTTATCTCGAAAAAGCATGGACAATGCACACCTCTTTCCTCGGAATGAGGCCCCCTAAAGGGATGAAGCACTCTTATCACTATGAACAAAAAAATGAAACTGGACTTTACCCCGTTGAAGTTATCGACATTGATCTTATAAGAAACGCTAATTCACTTATGGGAGGGCCTTGTCACGGGTGTTTTGGACTTACTTATCCTGGAGATGAAACAGATCCCGAAGCCACCATTTTAATGATCGACAACGACTTCAAATACACTCCTGAATACAATAGTGACAAGGGATTTATTACCGATCTCAATGGAAAAGAATGCAGCTACCCGATTGCCACCAAGCCCTTATATAATCAAAGCCTAGTGCCTTATTCTTACGCTGATTTTCCAGAAAAAGCGATTGAGGTAACTTGCTTTCATGAGTTATATCACGCTGCTCAAATTCGCTATGTTAGCTTTATCGACTACCCTTCTTTTTGGTTTGAAGCCTCTGCTGTGGGAGTCGAAGAAATTGGAGCTCCAAGTGTGAACGACTATTGGGCTTATCTCACCGATTTTTTTAAAAGCACCGGAACTCCTTTAACTAGTTTAAATCAAGATTACGGTGCTGGAGTATTATACCTCTATTTGTATAATCAAAATGGACCCCGTTTTGACGCCTCTATTTGGGAAGCTTATTCTAAAAATCCTGAAAAACCATTTGATCAAATTCTTGCATCGCAATGGATTAAAAAAGAATTGAATCCAGACTCTTCCTTTCATGATTTCGCCAAGCAACTCTTTTTCTCTGGACAAAGATCGAGCTATATGACAAATGAAAGCTGGGTTCATGAAGATGCTGCTTGGTGGCCAGAAATTCGTGTTCATCAAGCCGTTGAAGATAAAAAAAAATCACTTTCTCCTTTAGCATATGATTACTTAGTCGTGAATTCTTTTATCCCCGACTTAACTTACTTTAAAGGACAAGCCTCGCTTATTCTTTGGGATAAAACGAAAGAGCGAGCAACGGTAGAGCCCCTCCAAAAATCTGATGACCTCTATTTATATGCAACTGCTATTTCTAATTCCGACTCGGCAATTCTCGTTTTAAGTCGACTACAAGAAAATACAAACGCATTTATACCTTCATCTGCCAAGCCTTTGCGCTCTTATCCTAACCCATGGAAGGGCAGCACACCACTATGCTTTTCACCTCTGCCTCAAAACCAGTCTTTTATTGAAATCAGAAACCGCATAGGAAACCTTGTCTCTAGGGTCAAGACAAACTCTGTCACGCATTGCATTGATGATGACTGGGTTAAAAACAACATGGCACCAGGTTTGTACCACTTTAGAGTGGGCAGTCACGGTAAAACCGCTCCCCTACTTTTAATTTATTAATAATTAAAAAGAATAGCTAAATACAGCGCCGCTGCCATCTGGATAGAACTGAGGAGCAATGTCCCAACGTCGTGAAATTTTTTGAGAAGAAGTTGCACGATAAATTCGCATGACATCCAAAACAGAAATCACGCGATTTAATATCAGCGCTCCAACTGACACCTGAAATACGATTCTAGACACACGGTAGTGGCGAAGCATATTCTTATAAATGTTCATGTGGGCTGTGTTTTCTGGGTTATCGCTTGAGCCCCAATCCCATTGGTAATCAAGAGTGTTAGGGAACTCTTCATCTATAGCCTTGCCCGCACGAATCATCGCTTGGTTATAATCTTCATTCATATCAGGATTTGAATTTTGGCCAGAAACTCCGCCACGACTCCTATAGGAGGTTACAGTATTTAAAAAATTAATGTCGTTTTTTGAAGAAGAAACACCCGCATACCTTACCGCATAATTATGAGCTGAAGCCACGTATTTTTCGCCAATAAAATAAGACCCTATCGTGGTCATCCATAACGCCGCGTCCACCCAAACAAAAGGACGAAGCAATTGCTTTTCCCCTAAATAATACTCACCAGTACCTGGAAGTAATAAAGAAGTCCCTATTGAATAGGCTAAGCTTTTATTTTGATTCCGGCTAATAGATTCATCTATTGAAACAATCGTTTGTGCAAAAGCCGATGAACAAAATAATAGAAAGAGTGCAGCGAGCATTTTTTTCATTAAAAATTCCAGTATGCTTGAACAGAAGCCGCAAAGCCATCAAAAAGGGATACGCTGCTTCCTAAACGCATGGCATCTAACCAAGAGAGCTTATCTTCATACAACAACTTATTATGAGTATTAGCAGAAAGAGCAGCATCAAATGCAGAAATGACGTGATTCAAAATCAATCCACCAAAAAACCAAGCCTGCATAGAAGCGTAGTCATTTGCTTTTTTACGCATGTCTTGGTAGGTATCTAAATGAGAGGATGTCCCTAAAGGTACCGTCTCTAAATTGGAATCGGATAACCCGAGTTCTTGATAAGAAGCACGATCTTGAACATCGACCCAACCCAAAACATAAGTGGGATTCGCTATGATCTGGTAAAACTGATTGTTATCATAAAGATTCATCCCCTTAAGGGTTTCACCTAGGGGTACTTCGTCAAAAGCAGCCAAATGCCTAGAATCATTTCTAAATAGATTATCGTTGCTATAACAGTTATTGGTGGTGGCTGTGCCATAAATCGATTTACAATAAGCTTCGCGATTGTTTAGGTATCTCAATTTAAAATTAGACTCTTCTGATGCGTCTTCTAGCTGTAGCAAGTAAATATGGCGCATAGATTGCTCATACGAACCAACCGAAAAATTATTGTTAGCAAAACCTTTGTATTTAGATGCCTGTTTGTTGTATTTGTGAACGGAGTAATAGTACCACCCACTCCACAAAGCGGCTTCAACAGCAATATAAGCACCGCCACGTACATAGTTAAAGGTTGATGACCCAATGTAGATTTGCCCAGTTCCTGGCAGCACTAAAGACATAAATAAAGCCTTGCGCGGACTTTTATAAGAGCCTTTCATTTCATTAATGCCACGAATTTTAGACACCTTAACAGGACCTAGCACATCACGGCGAGAAATAGAAGAGCTCGACGCAATCGGGGCAACAACATGAAGAGATGAAGATGATTCGGCGACAACCGATGAGGACGATTCGACGACAACCGATGAGTCAATCGCAGGAGAAGGCGACATAATGATCACCGGCGAGGGAGGCTGTTCTAACGAATAGGAAGAGGAGGAGGTGGCAAGAATCGATGAAGACGATGATTCAGCAACAACCGACGAGGAAGAGGAGGAGGTGGCAAGAATCGATGAAGACGATGATTCAGCAACAACCGACGAGGAAGAAACAACGGTTTCCGCTTCGAACTCGGCGAAAAGATCTCTTACTTGGGCAAAAGAAGTAGTAGCAATGACGCCTAAAACAATAAAAAATAACCTAAGATGCATAGTTTAAATGTACAAAAAAAGCCGCTCCAAAAAGAAGCGGCTTTTTATAAAAACGACTTGTTTAATTCTCTTTAACAACCCAAACTTTAACAGAGGCTTCTACATCACCCAAAACGTTGATGGCGACGGAGTAAACTCCTAATTGCTTGATAGGTTCAGCAAGAATTACTTGATTTCGGTTTACTTTAATACCCTGCAAAGTGATAAGCTCGGCAATATCGGCAGCAGAGACTGAACCTTAAAGGCGTTCGTCTTCGACTACACGACGGGTTAAGTTTAACGTAATTTGAGAAAGCTTAGCAGCTAAATCACCTGCTGCAGCAAGTTCTTTGCGGAACAAAGCTTCCATAGATTCGCGATTCTTCTGAATCTCGATCTTGGCTTCTTTGGTAGCGCGCATTGCTAATTTTTTAGGGAAAAGAAAGTTACGTGCGTAACCATCTTTTACTTTTACAATGTCGAGCATTTTTCCGAGCTTAGAGACATTGGCTTTTAGAATAACTTCCATGATATCTCCTTAGCGAATGCTGTCTGCAACAAAAGGCAAGATAGCCATTTGGCGAGCGCGTTTAACTGCTTGGTTAAGCATACGTTGATATTTTGCACTTGTTCCAGAAATACGACGAGGAATAATCTTGCCGCGTTCCGAAACGAAGCGACGCAAGATTTTTTCATCTTTGTAGTCAATGAATAAAACATTATTTTCTGTAAACCAGCACGTTTTTTTGCGACGTACGCGAGAGCCTTGTTTTTTATCTTCAAAAGACATTATTCTGCCTCCCCGTCATCGGCATCTATCGGAGTAATTTCTTCCGAAGACTGCACTAAATTTTTATCGTAAATGATGTCGGTCATTGGATAGTCTACAAGAGTTGTCCAACGGAGAAGATTTTCATTGTGTTTGAAAGCGACTTCGAGAGCCGCTACAACGGAAACTTCTGCTTTGAAGTAGAAAATCACGTAATAACCGTGTGTTTTTTTGTTAATAGAATAAGCCATTTTACGCTTACCCCAATCATCGCGACGAATGATTTCACCACCCGCCGAAATAATACTTGCTATGGACTGGACTTCTGCGTCGATCGCTTCGTCGGAGATCATAGCATCGATGATAACCATCGTTTCGTATTGTCTCATGTTTGTATTCCCTTTGGTCGTTAGCCCAAAACCAACATGGTTCTGAGAGGGGTCCGTTTATACGGACGCGCCAAATATAAGACCTTTTAGAGATTTTGTCAATAAAAGCAAGTTCAAAAGGACAGGATTAAATGCCAAAAGAGATACCTAAAAAATAGGCTTGAGACCAAAAAGCATCACTACCGCCAAAATAACGCTGAGACTGCACCTCAAAAGAAAGCCAAGTTGAAAGCATGCTTTTCTTTAAGCGGTCCAAGTGATTTCTTAAGTTAAAAGCCGCGCCTACAGAAAAGGAAATGTAATGAAAGCTGGAAAAATTATATTCATAAGTGAAATCGCTGGTAAAGCCCCAATCCTCTACGATTTTGAGGCCTGCCCCTGCTTCTAATCCAAGCGAAAAGCCGTTTAAGCTAAATGACTCTATGCAAGCATCTTCTTTTAAACTTTCTTCTGCAACTGTGCCCTCTATAATATTTTTTTGAATAGCTTGAAGGTCAGTGGTTTCAAAACCGATTAATGGAGATCCAAATAGAACTAATTTATCAGTGAGTTTCTTATAAACACGGCTGTGTATTTCATAGCGTTGATAAAGAATCGTGCTATGATCATCAATGTCGCCACCAAAAAAGCGGATATTAAAACCGGCACTTAAAAAAGGAAGATAGAAGAAATCCACATGCCCTTGCCACGTCACAATACAATTGCATTCAGAACCACTCGGTTGAAAAACACCGAGCCCTAAACCTAGGAGTAAGCCCTGACTCGTATAGGCAGATTGCTTTGGTGTGGGAATGTCATCCATAGCCATGATAGGCGTCGATAAAAAAAAGACGAGAATAAAAAGAGCAAGTTGACTTTTAATACCAGAAAACATGAATACAAATGTAGGTAAACATAAAAGATAAAGCTATCTTTTGGCGAATGATTGAGGTTGAATATGATTCAAAAAACATATATATCCCACCTAAGGTCTAAAATAAATGAGACCGTTGAACTAGCTGGGTGGGCTGTTCGAGTTCGCGATTCTGGCAAAATTTGCTTTATGCAGTTTCGTGATGGCACTGGCTTTATACAAGTAGTGGCTAGTCCAAATGATGTTAGCACCGACGATTTTGAAACCATGCGCCATTTATCTATTGAATCCGCCGTAAAAGTAAAAGGAACTGTGGTCGAAAGTCCTAAGTCTGCGACTGGTATCGAAATCATCGCTAAAGAGATTGACCTCGTTTCGAAAACAGAGAACTATCCCATTACGCCAAAAGAACACGGTACTGATTTTTTAATGGACCTTCGCCACCTTTGGATTCGAAACCCAAGGCAGCACGCCATTCTGCGTATTCGCCATCAGATAATCACGGCCATTCGCCACTACTTTGACGACCTCGACTTCACTCTCACCGACGCCCCTATTTTTACTGCCAATGAATGCGAAGGTTCAAGCACTTTGTTTGGTACAGAATATTTTGATGAGAATGCATTTCTTTCTCAAAGTGGTCAGCTTTATATGGAAGCAGCTTGCCAAGCGGTTGGTAGGGCTTATTGTTTTGGACCTACTTTTAGAGCAGAAAAATCAAACACAAGAAGGCACCTCACTGAGTTCTGGATGGTGGAACCAGAAGTCGCTTATATGGATCTCGAAGGCAGCATAGAACTCGCCGAAGGCCTTATTCAAGCAATTATAAAAAGAGTACTAGAACGCTGTGAGCAAGAGCTAAAGGTCTTAAATCGCTCCACAGAAGGCCTAAAGGCAATAATCGCTGGCCCCTTCCCAAAAATTAGCTACGATGAAGCAGTAAAAATAATCCAAGATTCTGGAACGCCATTTTCTTGGGGTGATGATTTTGGTGGCGCCGATGAAACCATTATCAGCAATGCTTTTGAACGCCCCACAGTAGTGCACAGTTACCCAGCAAGCATTAAGCCTTTTTACATGAAAAAAGACCCGAAAAATCCTAACGTCGTTCGGAATATGGATATTTTGGCGCCAGAAGGTTATGGGGAAATCATCGGTGGTGGTCAACGAGAAGAACACTATGAAACACTTCTTCAATCAATTGAAGCATCAGGGCTTGACCCTAAAACCTATTCTTGGTACCTAGACATTAGACGTTATGGCGCAGTTCCTCACGCTGGCTTTGGCTTGGGCTTAGAACGTTGCGTCGCTTGGATTGCGGGGCTTCCACACGTCCGTGAAACAGGGTTATTCCCGAGAATGCCTCATCGGCTCCGCCCTTAGGCAAAAAAACATATTAATGACACTTTCCCTTCTTTTTTTTGTATTTTAAAACTTGAATTTAGGAGTATGCTATGAATCAATTTACGCGCGCTTTAACCTTAACTGCTTTACTTTCCATTTTTTCATTTGCTCAATTAGCCTCTGAGTCCAAAAACGAAGTCCCTTTAATGAAAGACTCTTCTGGTAATGTCATGAAAATGGACTTCTCTAAACCCTTGGTGGGCATTAGCGACCCAGGCATGTTGTTTAGTCATTTCGCTAATAAAAACCTAATGATTTATTACTTTAGTCCTAAATGCGTACATTGCATTCATCACTTTGCCGAGATCCAAAAAATCATTCAAAAATACGAAGCTAAAGGATTCACAGGCATTGCTATTGGGCTAGGCGGCGGCATTAAGAAAAACGACATTCGACTTTTTATTGATCAACAACGCGTGATGCTCCCCGTCTTTCAGGATCAAAATTCAAAGTTTGGACCTGCTTACGGCACTGGCTACATTCCTGTTCTTTTCTTAATCTTAGAAGACGGCACCTTTTACAGGTACGCTGAACTCACCGAAAACAATATGGCGCATCTAAAAAAGACATTAGATTCACTTTACGCTAAATAATTAGAGTGAACGGCCTTTTGCCTTAAGCCACCTTTCGTACATAAAAAGTGCAATAAGATTTTTCCCATCAACAAAGCGTCGAGCAGCTTGTTCGTAAGGCAACACGATCGTTTGAATCCATTCTTTTTCTTCTGTGTATTCCTGCGTTCGATGGTCCATTTTTTTTAATTCTTCTTCGGTCACTTGACGCTCTACAGCGTACAAGCGAATTTTTTCATCTAGCAAGCCACAACTGCAAGCAAAGCCTTCAACGCCATCACCATGCCAAAACGCAGTCAAGTCGATTAACTCTTTATCGTCGACTTGTATTTGAGCTTCTTCTTTTAATTCACTAAGCGCCACTTGACGATAATCTTCCGACCAATCGAGTATCCCCGCTGGAATTTCTAAAGAATCTGTACAAGCAATTGGAAATCGAGGTTGCTGTACCAATAACAAAAAAGGCTTTTTATTGCACCAAAGAACTACCAAAACCCCAACGGCGTTGCCGCGAACGAGCACTATGCCGTGAACGGGTTTACCATCGGGCAAAAAAGCCGTTGCATTGAGCTTTATAAAAAGAGGTTGTTTATGATTAAATTTAAAATCGACTGAGGCAAAATGAATGGCATCCACTTTAAATTTAGAGGAGACTTCCGAAAGCCAACGTTTGTAAATAATACTTTCTAAAATCAGAGGGCGGTCTAATTCAGCAATATCAGAAGAAAAGCTATACCGAATCAAGGTTTATCCCTTTGCAATAAATCTGCTAGCTCCAAAGCGTCTCGCAAAGACTGCTCATCAGCCAAGCCTTGCCAAGCGATGTCAAAACCAGTGCCGTGATCGACACTAGTTCTTAAAACAGAAAGTCCAAGAGTGGTATTAACACCTTGAGTTTTACGTTTTTTCCCTAAATTAAAGAGAAGTGTTTTAGTTACGACGTGCCCTTGATCGTGATACATGGCAAGAGCTCCATCAAAGGAACCGCTCTTCAATTGTGGAAATAAAACGTCAGCAGGAAGGGGGCCCTTTACGGCGATTTTCTTCTTTAAAAGCGTTTTGATTGCAGGCGTTATTTCTGTCATTTCTTCTTGACCAAAAAGACAATGCTCACCTGCGTGAGGGTTTAAGCCAGCAACACCGATAAGCGGTTTTTTCATTTGTTTGTAACGGCACAAAAACTCGTGCAACAATACGCCAGCCTTTACAATTCGGGCTTGCTTAACACGAGCACATGCTTCTATTAAAGACACGTGCGTGCTGATATGAGCGACCACCCAATTGCCATGAACAAGGCAAAGGACAGGTTCTGGATCGCCACACATTTCTCCGATGTATTCCGTATGACCCTGAAAACCGGGCACCGTTTTCTCGACAGCTTCTTTGCAAAGTGGAGCCGTTATCACAGCACTAGCTCGTTTTTCTAAACACCATTGCACCGATGCTCGCACCCAACCTATACTTGCCGCCCCAGCCTTTTTTGAGACTTTTCCTGGGCGCTCTTTTTCTTTGAATTGAATGCCACTTTCTAAAACCACAATATTTTTTTTAGAAGCTACGGCTATTTCTTCTGGCTCTGAAACAGAAACAATGGGTCGTTTAATATTTAAAAGAGCAGCCGCACGACGAAGCACTTCGAAGTCGCCAACAATCGCTACAGGGCGAGTTACCTTCATTTTTTTTGCTAATAATTTCAAACAAATTTCTGGCCCAACTCCGTTTGGGTCTCCCATTGTAATCAATAAAGGAAGCTTTTCTTCCATTTAAGGTTTCTCCTGTTTAGCGACAAACGCCGTATCCCATTGGTCTAATAATTGTTTTGCCTTTACGGCATCTAGAACTATTTTGTTTCTTGAAACATCATAAATAATCCAACCAGGCACAATCTCTGATTCGCAGGTGCTCTCTTCAGGTGAAGAGGTGAAGAGTTCTCTTGTGATATTAAAATTAGACCCAAAGTAAAGGGATGTGAGCGCATTAAATTGAATCATTTGCGTACAAGGCTCAATGGGTTCTAGGTAATAAAACGACGAATACCAATTGTGCTGTATATAAGTTTCCACTTTTTTTGTGCTTAAAGAATCGTATTTAAAGTCTTTTTCTATGCAATAAGTCAATGACGTATCTAAACAGATTTCACGAAGTGGCACTAAAGTCGTATCATTTGGTATCCAGGTCGAAGGAAAAATGGTATCGATCAAACGTTTTTCACAATCATCGTGCACTTGTAAACAAGACGAAGGAAGGGGTTTCCAATGAAACTCTTGTAGTACAAGCGAATCTAAAACGCGCAATAGCCCGGCATCGCCAAAAGTTCTAAAAGGCCAAAGTTCGGGGTCAACAATAGCAGAGTCAACAAAAATGCGAACCGTATCTTTGGAGAAAAAACCTCGGCGAACTAAGATAGAGTCCACGTCTTTTTTTTGCGTATTGACTAATTTAATTTGGCGAGTATTTTTCCATGAGGGGTTCATTAAAACAGACAAGGTTGTTTCTGGCCTAAACAAGGGAGCGGCGCAATCCTCTTTGCTTTCTGTTAACAAAAATTGTGGAGATAAAACAATCGTTGTGTCGTTTAATAAAGAAGCATCTAAAGTGATTTCAGAAAGTGAGCAATTTGAAAAAGTCCAAATGCTATCTAAGTACACGATTAGCGAATCCCCAAACAAATGAATGGGACGGCCAAAATCCAACGCTCCAGAGTAAAAAAAACCTTCGCTCAAAGCGAGCTGTTCGTC
>DUVD01000254.1 GCA_012841225.1 Fibrobacter sp. | reverse complement strand
GTGAGAATACCATCGACAATGCCTTTTTCTTCTAAGTAATTGCGCTTGCGCACGCAACGCACCGCAACATAAGATCTTGGTTTAGGTGATTCAAAATTAATTTTCCCTGCTTTAGGATTAAAACGAACTAACTGGTGACCACTCGCATTTTTTGCCCAAAAATAAACATCCTGTTTGTTTTCCACCTGTTTTTTTTCTTTTTTTGGAACATAATACCCCATTGCACTGCCAGCAAAAGACTTCCACACCTTTTTTACTTTTTGCTTTAAGAGATTATGCTCTAGGTTTTTCCAATCCTCTACTGACGGCACAGAATAAGGTGCAGGGCAAACTGTAGAAAGCTCTCGGTCTGAGTAAAAAAGAACTTTGTAATTTAAAGCGTGAAGGGACCTGTTGTAATAACGAACGTTTTCTTGGAACCAATTTAGATCGCCATAAGAAGCCGTTTGATAAGTTTTTTGATCTCTAGTATCTTGAAAAGAATTAGCAGAAGAAAAAGAAACCAAACAAAATAAAACAAATAAAAATGTAAAATGACTTTGCATTTCCTGAATATATACTCAGACTTTGATTTTGAAATGTTAAAAAAATCAAAAGTGACGCGTGACACCTAAATAATTTGGCCCCGCTTGCAAAGAAATAACATTGTTGTTTCTTTCATGCGTTTTTAATACTACAATAGAGACCAAACTTCCCACAAGCGCACCGGCCAAAACATCTGTCGGGTAATGCTTGCCAGCGGCAACCCTTAAAACAGCTATCGCCGTAGCCATAGATAAAGAGGCTCCCCAAACATAAGGCGTGTACCTAGAAGAGGAGTAAGTGTTTTGAAACCAAACCGAAGTCAAGACCGCCACAGAGAAGGCCGCCGAAGAATGCCCCGAGTAAAAGGAACCATAAGCCTCCCCTTTTAAACGCTCAGCGCCTCCATCTTCCCCCAATATAAATGGACGAGGCCAAATTTTTGCACTCCTCGTCATCAAATTAAGCCCACTTTGAATAGCCATCGCTTGCACAAACATTAGCGAAAGTGCAGCTAATTCACACCCTTTAACTTCTTGTTTAAAATAACCCACAACGCCAAGGGCGACAGGGGTTAGGCCAAGCACAGTAAAGGCATTAACAGCGGTACCGGCATTGGGGTTCCAAGTGCCTGCAAAAGGCTTGTCCCAAGGAAGTAAGCTAGACGATTCAAATGGCTTGGCTTCCACTTGCATTTTGTTTAAACGATATGAACCAAAAAGAGCAACAACCCCAGCAGAAATCGTTAAAGGGATGTCTAAAAGAGGCTTGATCTCGTACTCTGCTCGGGCTTGAACTGGAAGTGAAATGCCTAAAAAGACTAACAAAACGATATAAAATGGAACACTTTTCATTTGTTTTAAAGCTAATAAATTATATTCTATGAAGTTCATCCTAATCGGAGTTTTAGTGGAAAACACAACGCCTCAATTGGAGCTCATCCAACCACACCTAGAATTATTTAGTGCGATTGCCGACGAGGTGCGCTTAAAAATATTAATGATCCTAGACGGCACCGAGTTTACTGTCAATGAATTAAAAGAGATTCTCGATATTCACCAATCCAACGCAAGCAGGCACCTTGCTAAGCTATCGGCGTGTGGCTTATTAAAAGACCGCCGTGAAGGGACCAAAGCCTTTTATGGTTTAAGCGACGATCTTTACATGAGCGAAAGTATTCTCCAAATGATTCGGAAAACATATAGTCACCTTATCGATAAAGATATAATACAAAGCAAAATCGAAGAAAAACTGGTGGAGCGACGGAACAATTACTCCCGAAAATTTCATAAGCTCGACGAAACGGGAGGCAGTTTAAAAGCGCAGATCAGTCTGTTTTCAAAATTGATGATTCCCTTTGAACACGCCATCGATATCGGCTGTGGTGAAGGGGGCGATTTAAGCCTGATGCTCGCAAATCAATGCCGCAAAGTTTCGGCCATCGACGTCCAGCCCGAAGTCATTCAAAAGCTCAAAAAAATTCTCGCCGAAAAAGGCATTACCAACACCTACCCCATTCAAGCGGATATGGCTCACATTCCACTTCCCAATGAATGCGCGGATTTAGTGTTGATGAGCCAAGTACTCCACCACGCCTCCTCTCCATGGGAAGCATTGAAAGAAGCCATTCGACTTTTAAAGCCACAAGGGACTCTTGCCCTCTTAGACCTCGCTCAACACAACGAAGAGGAGTTAAGGGAGACTCATGGGCATATATGGTTAGGTTTTGACCAAAAACGCATTGAATTTTTATTGAAAGACTTGCCTTGCAAAATTATAGCAGCCGAAGTCATACCAAGCGAAGAAAACCAACATAAGAAAATCCCTGCAATTTGCTTTATTGTCAAAAAAAACGATTAGGAGTTTATTTTGCATATTATCCTTGTTTTTTAATTGCAAATCAAGTAAATTAAAGTGGAATAGTTTGAAGGAGTCATTACATGAAAAAATTCATTACCTATGCCGTTATTGCTGTCGTTTTTGTCATTTCGGCATTGTCTATCTTTCATTTAGTACAAAGCAATAAATTAGACGAAAATACAGCAGATTAGACTAAAAAAAGCTTTATTTGTGGCGGTCCTCCATTAGCGAAGACCGCCTTTTTTTTATCTTATAAAAAAACTACACCTAAGATAAAGATCATGAACAAAGAAAATAAATTTGCATCCTACCGATTGCCAACCGCCATGGCCCTTGTATTTTTAGTAATTCTTCTAATCGTATTTAGAGATTTTGCCTTTGACTCCTCTAAATTAATGGTCAACAGCGACCAATTAAACGGCATTGGTAGCAGGGTTCTTCGCTCTGAAAACATCGTAGTCACGGAATGGGACGATTCACGTTTAGGTGGCGTTCCTACCATAGACGCTTTGTTTGCTGACGTTTACCACCCACTTGTTTGGATTCAATTTTTAACTGACCCAGCAAGAGCGGTGGGCTTTAAATTTATATTGACTATCTGGGTTGCCTTTATCTCGGCCATGCTTTTGGGGCGCACTTTAACCAAAAGTTGGTGGTGGGGAGCATTACTCGGCTTTTTATATGCCTTTTCGCCACAATACTTCACCTATGTTTACGGCGGGCACGATGGAAAAATGATGGTTTTTGCCGTTGCCCCCCTTGCTATTCTCGCCATAAGAAAAATCATTCGCGAGGCCAGTTTAAAGTATTTTGTTGTGTTTGTATTATCGATCGTTTGGATGATTTTGGGGTCGCACCTTCAGCTCACTTATTTATTCCTTTGGGGCGCTGGTTTTTACGCCTTGTATGAAACCCTTTCTCTAAAAGAAGCCTCTTCTATAAAAGTAAAAAGGATTGGTTTAGCCGCAGCAGGCCTCGCTATTGCACTTTGCATTTCGTCCTTTCAAATTATACCACCTTACCTATACACCACAAAGCAATCCGTTCGCGGCACCGACGAAAAGACCAATTATGGGCACGCCGTTAGCTGGTCTTTGCACCAAGAAGAACTTGCTTCTATTTTAATTCCAGGGTTCATCGGCGTAGACGTCTATGAACAAGATTCTAAAACAGGCGACTTAAACGGTTCTTCTTTTGTAAACATACCCATGAATGATTATCAAAAATGGGGTATAAAAGGCTCCCCATTTTACTGGGGGCACAACGCGTTTAAGCTAAACCACGACAGTTCCGGTGCTCTGCTGACCTTTCTTGCCTTCCTCTGTTTCTTTGTCCCTGGAAAAAGACGCTTTGCTGCCTTTTGGTTTTTAGGTGGCACTTTGGCTCTTTCTTACGCTATGGGCGCGCACTCGCCATTATTTAAACTTTGGTTTGAAATTTTACCTGGAGTGAAAAACTTTAGGGCCCCCAGTATGGCTTTATTTTGGTTTCCACTCATCATGATGATAATGGCAGCTCCCGTTTTGCGGTCGCTTAAAGAACCAGCATCTAGAAAACCGCTGCTAGGAGGTCTATTTCTTTTTGGACTTCTCGCTGTCATCACTCTAATCGCTCGATTTAATTGGGAACTGTTTCTTGGTCCCGTTGGCCTTGTGACCTCAATTCTTTATGGCATAGTTTTTATCAGCGTTTTGAATGTCCAAGATCAAGGCAAAGCCCTTACTTTTGCTAATATAATTGCAGCCGTGAAAAGCAAATGGAGCGGAAGCTCGCGTATAGAACAAGGCGCTTTGTTTCTCCCCTTCTTATTACTTGGCGTGTTTATGCTGTCTGCTCAAAACTTGCTTAGCGATCCAGTAACCACCCCCTATTTTAAACCGTTAAACACTATGCTGATGAGCCTCACGAGTGCTAAAGCAATTCCTGGATTTTTACTCGTACTAGCTACCGCATTCGCTGCTTGGTTTGTACTAGGCACTCGCCAAGAAACCTTTAAAAAAGTACTTATTTTAGCGGGCATAGCGGCCATTGAGCTTTACACCATTAATGGCGTATTTGTGCAAAACACCGAATACAAAACGTATATCCAAAAGAACAATCCCGTTGTTCAGGCAATTAAGCAAAATTCCACAAACAAAAACCACCCAGCGAGAGTACTTTCTCTTTCTAGGTCACAGGCCTTAGGGGCAAATGCTTTTCCTATTTACCAAATGAGAAACGCAGACGGGTTTCACGATAACGAACTCGCGAGCTACCGTGCTTTTAGAGGCGGGCAAAGCAACGAGAATTTTATGATGGGCATTTCTGACCCTGAAGCTTCAAAGCCATTTTTAGATTTAATGAATATTGGTGCCATTATTTTTGACACTCCCCAAGGCACTACTTACATGCCAAATCCCACCGCCATGGGGGAGGCATTCCTTTTCGGTTCAAGTACAGTGCTTAGCGACGCTAAGGCAATCGATACCCTAAAAGCCGGCTTTCCTTATCGAGAACAAATTATTTTAGCCGAAGCCCCAGCCCAAAAAGGAGCCGGCGGTGTACCTAGCGGTAGTGTAAAATTAGTAGAAAGCCCAAAAATGGATACCCAAGTATTTGAAGTGGAAAGCGACCGCGCAGGCTTTATGCTTGTCACTGGGAACTATCATCCCTACTGGACAGCTACTGTGAACGGCATAGAGACAAAGGTTTACAAGGCTTTTGGCACCTTGCGTGCTATTGAAATTCCTAAAGGGAAAAGCATCGTTCAAATGCAATACCGCTCTAAGCCATTCCATGCGAGTTTAATAGCTTCGATTCTTGGATTGCTTGCGCTCGCTGGATTTGTCAGCTTTTCTGTGTGGAAAAAGAG
>DUVD01000035.1 GCA_012841225.1 Fibrobacter sp. | reverse complement strand
TCCGCACATAAAACACGATTTTTGATGTCGGACAAGGTGTAGGACTTTTTACTTTTTATTATTTGAGTTTCAAAAAAGGACGCTTCTTCGACGTTAAGCTCTATCGTTTTATTCCTAGGGGATCTGATTTTCACTCAGGTGCTCCATTAGATAAAACCACCCGAAAGCCCCTTGTGTCTAAAGATTCATCGGGTAAAGCGCTACCTTTATAATTCGACTTCAATTGAATTAATGGGCTATCCCAGCTGCCACCTCTAAAAGCGCGCTTAGAACCATTAGTAGTTCCGTAAGGGCCGTCCCAATCGGAAACCCATTCACTCACATTGCCCGCCATATCGTAAAGTCCATAACCGTTAGGGCGTTTTACGCCCACTTCAATAGGACCCGCAGTGCTTCCAAAATGAGCGAAATCTGCAGCAGTACCTGTTCCCCAAAAATAGTCGGTCGTCGTTCCAGCGCGAATGGCAGCTTCCCATTCTGGATCAGTCGGTAAACGCACCGTTTTTTTATGGTAAGTCAAGACCAAATTCAACAATGTGTTTTTTGGGCCTATACTACTGTATTGATAAGCGGTATCCAGCTCGAGTATTTTTGAAAGTGCATTGCAAAAAAGAGCAGCATCGTACCAAGAAATAGATGCCACTGGTTTTTTTTGATTTAATTCTTTTTGAGGCGGCAGCGAATCCATCACGTCGGCAAACATCAATTGTGTTACTTCTGTTTTCAAAATAAGGAACGAATTTAAAGGAATATATTTGTTACCTACTAGTATCTCTTGCTCTGGAACATTTACCCACATAGGATCCCAAAAAGAAACCTCATTGGCATCTTCTTCAATGACAGAAGACGATGATTTTGGAGCGTTACTAGAAGATGGAACCTGTACAATAAAGCTATACCCAGGCCCAGATGAAGTTCCTGGCTCTGTTGTGTTTGTGCAAGCTACAAGAAAAAAGCTAAAAAAAATCCAAGTTATTTCTTTCATAACGCACCCCTAACGAATGACTCCCACGCGATAAAACTTCTGCTTCTCTTTACCCGAAACAAACTTGACCTTTAACCGCACTGAGTAAACATCAGAACCTAAAGCAGATATATCTATGTAATTTATTTCATTTTTCCCTTCTTGAGGGGAATCCACTTTCTTTTTGTAAACGCAAAGGCCTGTAATATCGTAAAACTCAACCCAAGCAGCTTCTGCATTCATTCCTAAGGTAAATCTAGATTTTGCCACACCGCCCTTAATGGGGTTGGGATATATATAAAACTCACTAATTGATTCACTCTGTCTTTTTATTTCAGGGGTTTTTAGCAGACTTGCATCAAACCAATTCGTGCGCTCATTACCATGACCAGGAACGCTCCAGGCCACAGGTTTTTTTTCTGCACCTATTGTAGCGCGGTAAAGTCTAAAACCAGAAACAGATTCTCTATGGAATGCAAAAAGCTCAGGGCCTCTTAAAGAATCAATGGCGTCGGCAACTAAAATTGACATTGGAGACAACTGCTCTCCATACTCAAAAGAACCAGCAGACAAAGGAAAACCAGAAGTGATTTTTTTACCTTTTGCATTAAAAGCAAGTAAAAG
>DUVD01000253.1 GCA_012841225.1 Fibrobacter sp. | reverse complement strand
GAAAAAGAAATATGCCCTCCTTCTGAAGAAGCAGGGATATGGCGCTTGCCGTCAAAAGCGAGAAAAGAAACGCCCATGCCAGTGCCTGGGCCTATAACTGCTTTGGTGGCTTGTTGTGGTTCTGGAAAGCTGCCATCAGGGTGCGCTAATTTATGAATTTGTGCAGGGTCTTCCACATCTAAGGTAGGAATGCCATAGCTAATGGCCACAAAATCGTTAATCACCATGACGGGGATGCCTATCACGGTGGCTAGAGCGTTCCCGTCGATGTCCCAAGGTAAGTTGGTCATGACGCAACGATTGTTGGACACGGGGCCAGCGGCGCTAATACAACAGTATTTCGGTTTTAAATTAGGGTTGTTTTCGACCGCTATTTTTAAAGTGTCGGCGAGGGGCTTTGCTAAGCTTGATAATGCTGAAGAAGCCCAAATCGTTTCTAAAATCAAAGTAAATGAGCCATTCTTATACCCAACTAGGCCTAAATTGGTGTTTGTACCACCAATATCTCCAACGAGAATGAGCCTATCAAAAGGGCTATCTGGATTTAACCATTTTATTTCCATAAAAACTCCAATATGATTGCCCTAAATATATCATTTTACGTTTCAAAAAAGGGTTCATGCCTCGACATAAACCGAGTAATACTTATATTTTGGGTATGAAAAAAAATGAAGTTTGGTATAAGGCGCAGGGTTCTTGCGCCACAAATCGCTTTGAACTCTTAAGTTTTCAGCTATTTGAGGCAGGAGTTGTCACTTTAGAAGAGCTCGAGTCGAGCAATGAAAAGCGCACTGACTTTTGCTTTTATACCGATTCTAAAGAAGAATGCGCTCGCCTAACAAACCCATTTCCTGAATGCAAATTTCAAGTGGTAGAAGAAGAGGCAAAGGATTGGGATCAATGGTGGAGAGACAGAGCGGAGCCAGTGGCTGTTAGCCCTCGTTTATGGGTTCGTCCACCTTGGGTTGAATTTACTCCAGAAAGTCCAGATGCTGTTGTTTTAGAACTAGAGGCTAAAACCGCTTTTGGCACTGGTGAGCACGATACTACATCGAGCACCGCTTGGTTAATGGAAGAGATCGATTTTAAAAACAAGACGGTTCTTGATATTGGCACAGGCACGGGCATTTTGGCGATGTTTGCGAGGCGCTTGGGCGCAAAGCTAGCTGTAGGTACAGAAATAGACCCATTTGCTTTATCTTGTATTGCCGAAAATTTTGAACGAAATGGCTTTAAAACAAGTGCCGCTGTTCTCGGTTTTTTAGACGTTTTTAAAGACGGTGTTTTGTTTGACGTTATTCTTTGCAATATGATTCGAAGTGAACTATGGCCTTTACGTGATGAAATTGAAGAGCTCCTCGCTCTTGGAGGTGAGCTAATTATTTCAGGGCAATTGGTGAGCGAAAAGCACTATGTTTTGGATTGGTTTAAAGAAGCAGGGCTCTCTGTAGCAAGTGAAAAAGTAAGTGGTGAATGGTGGAGTGTAAGAGCTCAAAAGAAGTAAGTTTTTAGTACAATTTCAGGAATAAACAACACATTATGTATCATTATATTCATCCATTTGCCGATTTTTTACGGCTTCATTTAAGCTCAATTTCTGTGGGTTTAGTGGCTACGATACTGATGATTTATGGTGCTCATATCAATGGGTATTTTAGAAAAATCACAAAAAGTCTGCCTTTTTTAGCTCGATTCGGGCTTTTTGTTGTTTTATGCAGCGTTGGGTATGCTTTTTTAAGCTCGCAAGCGGTTAAAGGCCTTAGGTTATTTTTGTACCAGCAAAAAGACATCCCTTTAATTTTAATGATTAGCGGCGCTTTTTTAGTGCTCGCCTTTTTTGCGAGAAATGGAAAGAATCTATAATGAGTTTTCCTAGAGAATCCTTAAAGAAAAAAACGAACTCTTATTTTCCTGCAATTGATGGACTTCGTTTACTCGCCTCTATAAACATCGTCCTTTTGCATCTTTCTTCGTCTAATGCTCTTGAATACACCAAAGGCTGGACTATTGTATCTCCTATTATTAATGCGCCTGCTTTTGCCGCGGGCTTGTTTTTTGTTTT
>DUVD01000252.1 GCA_012841225.1 Fibrobacter sp. | reverse complement strand
GACTTTGAATTTACAGATAAGAGCAACGTTAACGAAGTAATTTTTCGAAAAGCCGCCACTCGAATCGTAGTAAAGAGATTGCGCGAAAAGAATAACTTCACACAGGCGCAATTAGCGGTTTTAAGTGATATTTCACGGCAACACATTTCAGAAATTGAAACGAAAGGCGTTTTAATCACCTACCCTACTGAAATAAAACTAGCTAGAGCCCTAAATATTAGTCCTGATGAATTTGGAGACAAGCTAAAAAAAGAGTTCTCATTGTACGCCGCTCGAGAAAGAGAGAGAGAAAATCAATCCCTTAAAGCGGCCGAACTCGATAAGTCTAAAAAATACGGGAAGTGATGCCTCTAAAATGAATCGATTTAATCAAAACGACCTTGACGATTTCGACGACGTCGGCCTCGCTCAGAAATAAAAAATTCTACTAAAAAAAGACCTAAAGCCAAGGCTAAAAAAAGCTGGTATCGATCACGATAGGTATGCAAAGAATCTCCACCGTGATCTTTCTTTTCCATTTGAGCAATTTCAGTTAACACCTTTTGCAATTGAAATTCGCTCGGATTAGCGTAAAAATAAAGACCACCCGTCACATTAGCCACTTCTTGTAAAGTGGCTTCTTCTAATCGAGTAGTGACAATATTGCCGTGTGTGTCTTTTTTATAAGCGACGTCTCCTGACTTTGAAGTAATCGGAATGGGAACCCCTTCGCGAGAACCTATGCCAATCGTGTAAATGCGGATGCCCAATTTAGCAGCCTCTTTAGCAGCCACGACTGCTTCATCTTCGAGTTCCTCACCATCACTCATCAAAATCATAACGGAATGTTTCCCAGCTTCTTCTGTTTTTGGAAATAAATCCATTCCCTTTCGAATAGCACGCTCTAGATTAGTGCCAGGCATTAACCAACCAGGCGATAAATCGCGAAGAATCATCTGAACAGACCCATAATCGAGAGTCAAAGGTACCATTACCTGCGCTTCACCAGAAAAAGCGACTAAGGCAATCCGGTCACCGGTTAAGGACTCTAAAAAAGCAGAAATCTCGTGTCTCGACCGAATTAAACGATTTGGCTTTATATCTTCAGCAAGCATAGATAAGGAGATATCTTGCAACAGCACTAGGTCTAAGCCTCTTCGCTCTATATGCTCCAAGGAACGACCCCATTGGGGGCGAGCTAATGCGATAAAAAGAAACGCCATCGCCAGCAAAAGAATCGTCGATTTAATCAAACGCCTCCAAGGCGAAAGTGCCGTCGATACTTTAGGCAACATAGGAAGCGACACAAAACGCGATGCGAGCTTCTTTCTTCTACGGTAAGCATAAAAGAAAAGTAAAGCAAAAAACGGCAGTGAAAACAAAAGCCACAAAAAATTAGGTTCGGCAAATCTCATGGGATCCTCACAAATCTTGTATTAGCGAGCAACAGTTCGAGCAAAATCAAAAGGGCACCAGCTAAAAGCCAAGGGTAAAATCTTTCTGAATACCTTGAGTAAGCAATCGTTTGAATCTCTGTCTTTTCAAGTTGATCGATCTCTTCGTAAATATTTTCTAGTTCTTCTTTATTCTCCGCTCGATAAAACTGGCCTCCTGTTTTTTCTGCAATTGCTATTAAAACCTTTTCGTCGATTTCTTCGTCGGGCTGAATTGCTCTTTCTCCCCAAGAGATTTCTCTAGTCCAAGGATTTTCTTGAAATGCGAGAATGGAGCCACTGCGTTTACCGACACCTATCGTATATACTTTAATGCCCAAAGCCTTTGCTGCTTCTGCTGCTTGCAATGGGGGCACTAAGCTAGCGTTATCAGCGCCATCTGTCAAAAGGATCACTACCCGTGATTTCGACTCCGATTTTTCTAATCGACCAAGCGAAGTAATCAAGCCATCGCCAATAGCGGTACCGTTCCCCACATCCATAGAATCATTAACAGCCGTCAATATCTCTAATAAAGAACCGTAATCTGAAGTCAAAGGGCATTGCGTAAAAGAGCGCCCTGCAAAAATAGATAAGCCAATGCGATCGTACTTCCTTTTTTTTATAAAATCAGCAATGACATTCTTAGAATAACCCAGCCGGCTGTAGTTCCAAAACTGCCCTGTTTTATAAACGCGCTCCGCATTCAACAATCCCAACTTCATTTTCTCCGCTGTCGTTAGCATATCCAAAACAGCCATCGACCCAGAAACGTCTAAGGCAAGCATGATATCAACGCCATCTGTAGAAGTGTATTCCACATCTATGCCTTTTTGAGGACGAGCTAATGCCACCACAAAACAAATCAAAGCCAATAAGCGAAGTGCTGGAACCACGTGTCTAAATTTAATCCGGTAACTAGAACTCGCTTTTTTAGCAATCCCTAGAGCAGGAAATTTAATAGTGCTCTTGCGTTTTTTTAATCGATAAATATAATCGGCAATTAAAACCGGAATCAAAAGAAGCAATAAAAACGCCTCTGGATTTTGAATATGATAACCCCACATATCCATTATTTTTTGCCCTCCGACACCGCTTTTTCATCTTCTGGGCGAGGGCGTGTATCTGCTAAAAGCCGATCTACCCACTCATTCCAAAAATCGCAGCGGTCTTTATCTATTTTCATTTTAGCAAATTTAACCGGCTCTGTTTCTTCTGTAAAAAGAACAAGCGATTCTTTATAAGCTTGCGGCAACCCCTTTACATGAGCCATTCGCTGGCGAAGTTCAGTAAGAGCAGCGTCTAAAATATCCACTTCAAAGCGTCGCTCCACATAACGCCTTGCAATTAAACCAAGCACCGTAAAGTACTCCGCCTGCTCTTCGGTGAGGAGCAAGTCACGGTTACGCAACCTCTTTAATGCTAGTACAGCTTCTTCATAAGGCGGCAACTGAATTCTATTTTCTTTTTTTCGGAATTTTTGATGTAAAAACCACCCCAAAAGAACCAACATAATAGCGCCTAAAACGCCCAAAAGAACCCAAGCCCAAGTAGGCAAACGCGGGTCATTGAGTGGCCCTTCAGCCTCTAAAATATCTATTTCATCTCCAGTCGTTCTGTTCAAAACCTTAATGGCTACAGGATCAGTTTTTGTACGGGCGGTATCGCTTCCTAAAACGACTTCTACTTCTTGTGGGTTAATAAAAAAATCGCCACTCACAAACGTGTTTAGGTTCGCAACCCAAATGAATTTTGATAGCCCCGCAGAATCCCGAACATCGAGCTTCTCGTTTTTCATTTCTTTTACTTCAAAATGACCCAGATTACCAACAAAACTGGGCAAATTCACTTTGGCATCACTTGGCGCGAGTACTTCAATTGAGTAATTAAAAACATCGCCTATAAAAACCTGCGAAGCACTCACAGAAGCCTTTACCTGAAAATCAAAAGCCGCCACGGACATTATTGTGCTTAACACTAAAAGCATTGATAATCTTAAAATCCAGTTTATTCTAGACATATCCTACTCCATTCCCACTAGCGGTTTTTAGCTCGACGCCTAAAATGCTCCAATAAAGGAGACACGGTATCCTTAAATTCATCGCAAATTAAAATACGAACAAAATCAACAGACATCTTATCGAAAGACTCTTTAGTTTCTTTAGTTTGTTTTTTTGCTTCACGCTTAAAAGCTTCTCGAAAAGCCGAGTCGCCAGTATCTACTAAAAGCGTTTCGCCTGTTTCGGGGTCTTCTAATTCCACAAGTCCTACTGGAGGGAGTTCCAGTTCGCGAGGGTCTACAACAGAAACAGCGAGCACATCGTGCCTTTTTCGCAATACCTTAAAAGCACGTTCATAACCAGTATCTAAAAAATCGGACATCACAACAACAACAGCACGCCGATTCAACAATTTACCAGCATATTCTAAAGCACCTTGAATATCAGTGCCATGCTGTTTTGGCTTAAAATACAGAATCTCTCTGATTAACCTTAAAACATGCTTGCGCCCTTTAGCAGGAGGTATAAAATGTTCTACTTGATCCGTAAAAATCAACAAGCCCACTTTATCATTGTTTTTAATAGCTGCAAATGCAAGTAAAGCCGTGAGCGTGGCCATCACCTCGCCCTTCATTTCTAATCCACTACCAAATTCAGAACTAGAACTAGCGTCGACCATTAAAAGCATTGTCAGCTCGCGTTCTTCAACGAATTTTTTAACGTAGGGAGTCCCAGCTCGTGCGGTCACGTTCCAATCGATAGAACGAATGTCGTCTCCGGGCACGTACTCACGCACCTCACTAAACTCCATGCCATTGCCTTTAAAAGAACTATGATAAGCTCCTGTCATAACGGCATCAAGCGTTCCTCTAACGGAAAGCTCTACTCGGCTAACTACTTTTAGAACTTCTTTTGAAAGCATAATTACCTAAGGGACATCAACTGAATCTAGTATTTTTTGTATTACAATTTCTGGAGAAACCTCTTCCGCTTCCGCTTCATAACTAAGTATTAACCTATGACGCATGACTTCCATAGCGACAGTCTTAACATCTTCGGGAGTCACATAAGCGCGACCTTGAATAAAAGCATGTGCTTTAGAAGCCTGCGCTAGGCCTATCGAAGCTCGTGG
>DUVD01000251.1 GCA_012841225.1 Fibrobacter sp. | reverse complement strand
GAGGCCTTTTGCTGCCAAAGTGGTGCAAATCGCTGCAGTGAGCGTTGTTTTACCGTGGTCCACATGACCAATCGTGCCGATGTTGCAGTGCGGCTTGCTTCTATCAAATTTTTCTTTTGCCATTTTTAAGCCTCCAAATTAGTGAGAGCCCAGATCGGGATTTGAACCCGAGACCTCTTCCTTACCAAGGAAGTGCTCTACCCCTGAGCTACCTGGGCGTAATTCTTTTACCACAATCGTGGTAAAAGAACGGGGTTCATGGGTAGGAGTGGTTTCGAACCACTGAAGGCGTAGCCAACGGATTTACAGTCCGTCCCCTTTAACCACTCGGGCACCTACCCTTTTAAGAGCCAAAGATAGGAATCGAACCTACGACCAGCTGATTACAAATCAGCTGCTCTACCAGCTGAGCTACTTTGGCATCTACAAAAAAATCATAACTAGTATAATTTTAGAGCGTGCCAAATGTAGAAAGGATTCATTCATTTTGTCAATAAAAATCAACGACTTATCTAAAAAAAATCATTTTTTTTGGTTTTTTCGCTTAAAAATGATTTTTTTGGCATAGATTTTGTTGATATCCTGTTAATAATTTAACTTTTCTTTTTTCTATCTTTACAAAACATCATTTTTTTTTCAAGAAGAGCTTTAAATGTTGCACAGTCTAATGAAACATACAGCAAAAATAGAAGTCCGTTACGCCGAAACCGATGCAATGGGAGTGGTTCATCATGCTGTTTACCCCGTTTGGTTTGAGCAAGCCCGGACTGAAATCATGCGCATTAATGGGTGTCCTTATCATTTACTTGAGGCCGAAGGCTTTGGATTTCCAGTATTGCAATTAGAAATAGATTACAAACATTCCTGCCGTTATGGCGACTTTGCTGACGTTCATATTACTCTCGCTAGAGAAGATCGTTTACGAATCCGTTTGTTTTATGAAGTCTTTGTTGAAGGTAAACTTTTTGTTAGAGGCTCTTCCCAACATATATTTGTTAAAAATGGAGTGCCCACTAGGCACGCCCCTAAATCGTTTGAAAACCTCTTTTTCCCTGAGACCCCTTAACTATGATGCCATCCTCTGCATCTCAACCATTAGCCGAACGCTTGCGCCCTAAAACCCTAGATGAGTTTTTAGGTCAGAGTAAAATTTTGGGCGTTCAGAGTCTTTTAAGGAAAAGTCTAGAGGGCGACACCGTACCCAGCATGATTTTTTGGGGGCCGCCGGGTTGTGGGAAAACAAGTCTCGCTCATGTGATCAAAGAAAAAACTAAAAAGAGATTTATTTCTATCTCGGCGGTATCGAGCGGAGTAAAAGATATAAAGGCATTGCTTACCGATGCTAGGGAACCTGAAGCTCGGAAACAGGGTACTATTCTTTTTATCGATGAAATCCATCGTTTTAATAAGGGGCAACAAGACGCCCTACTCGGCGCAGTGGAAGATGGCACTATTACGTTAATAGGCGCTACCACAGAAAACCCCGGCTTTGAAATCAATAAAGCACTATTGTCTAGGTCACAACTTATTCTTTTTAGTCCTTTGTCATCAGAAGATTTAAGGAAGTTAGCCGAAGTTGCTTTAAAAACCCATCCAAGGGGTCTTTTAAGACCAGATATTTCAGTAGCTCCTGAAGTAATTGAAAAAGTCGTACACCAAGCCGATGGCGACGCCCGCTATTTACTGAACCAACTAGAATGGATTGTTCAAAATCTAGGAGACAAAAAAAATCTAGACTTATCTATTTTAGAAGAAATTCAATATAAAAAGCCGCTACGTTACGATAAATCAGGCGAAGAGCATTACAACTTGATTTCGGCGCTTCATAAATCCGTGCGCGGCAGCGACCCCCATGCGGCATTATACTGGCTCCATCGGATGCTCCAAGGTGGAGAAGATCCCCGGTTTATTCTTAGGAGATTAATGCGAATGGCAATGGAAGACATTGGTCTTGCCGACCCCAACGCACTATTACTTGCCACTGCCGCAAGAGAGGCGTTTGACTTTATGGGCGCACCAGAAGGCCTTATCGCCTTAGACGAACTTGCGATTTATTTATCTCTCGCTCCTAAGAGCAATAGTGTAGAGCTTGCTGGGATGGAAGCCGATCGTCTTATTCAAAATACAGGCATGCTGCCAGTACCGAAGGCTTTTCGAAATGCAGTGACTCGAGTAGGAAAGGATTTAGGCTATGGTGAAAAATACGAATACGATCATAATAGCGAAGGCGCTTACTCAGGACAAGATCATTTACCTAAGGCATTGCTTGGCACTTCCATATATAAACCTACTTTATACGGAAAAGAGAAGCAGTTCACCGAAAAGTTACACCAACTTAACGCCATAAAAGAGAAAAAGCGCCCTTTAGCTTAAAATAGGTGTTTAAAGTCTCTTTTTTTTTATATAAAATATTTAAAATTACTATTACTGTTATATTTTAAGAGCCTTTTCAATAGTTTTAAATTATTTTCAAGAAAAACCTTCAAGGAGACCTTTATGCGAATTAAAATCATGCTTGCCGCTTTCGCCTTGTGCGCCACCCAATCTTTTGCCATATTCGGAATAGGCGGTCACTATTCACCCAGCGTCACCACTAAACTAAAAGCAACTGACCAACAGTTGATTAAAAAGATTGACGCGGAAGGCACTAATGTAGGTAATGTGTTTTACGCACATAAGTCGTTCTCTGTTATGAACGGGTTTGGCTTTAAAGCTTGGATTGACATCATTCCATTTATCGACATCGAAGCCACCTATAATATTCAATGGGGTTCTTATGAAGCGAGTTTGTTTGTGCAAGCTGGCAACGACGAACCCGTCGAGCAACCTCTTGAGATTGAACTTAGCGGCGTTCCTTTTGGCAAAGCCACTCCTAAATACGTAGGAATGAATGGCGACCTCTCTGTCACGTACCCATTTTCATTCTTGCCTATCATCCGCCCATATATTGGCGGTGGAATCACTTACTTCTTAAACTCCCCTGTAATGGATAGCGCTTTTGTCTCCAAGTTTATGGGTTCTGCGGGCGATATCTTGCTCGACGACCAATCGGAAATGGATGCAACCAAAAGCGCCGAACTAGGCAAAGCTCTTGCTAAAGAAGTGAGCAAAGAAGGCTTAAACAAAAGCATCGGCGGTCATATTTTAGTTGGTGTGCGCATCAAGCCACCTGTTATCCCTCTTGCCGTATACCTCAATGGTAAATACTATTTTGGTGGCGATTTCCATGACAGCATCGACAATGGCAAATTTGTCATTGAAGTCGGTGCCGGTTTTGCTCTTTAATTAAAGCATAAGACTTTTTTATGGGGGGTTGGGACCACTTTAATTTAGCTTTGAGAGAATTATGAAAGAACAAAACTCTAATATTAAGATTTTAATTGTCGAAGACGAAATGGCTATTGCCGAAGGCTTAATCGACATTTGTGAGCTGAAAGGATATAAAGTAAAACATGTTGTTGACGGAGAAACGGCTCTTGCCGAAGGTCTTTCCGGCAAATACGGTCTTGTTTTATTAGACTTAATGCTCCCTGGTTTAGATGGCTTTACTGTATGCGACCGAATTCGAGATAAAGACAAAGATCTTCCTATTATTATTTTATCTGCAAAAAATTCAGATGATGATATAATCGATGGGTTAAAATACGGTGCTGACGACTATATCGCAAAGCCTTTTTCTGTGCCTATGCTTTTAGCTAGAATTGAAGCTGTGCTACGCAGAAGTCGCCTTACTTTGGAAGGCGACGGCAAGATGGTCGCTGGCAATTTGCGGATTAATTTTCGCGAGTACATGGGCACTCGAGGTACAGAAGAACTAGTCTTTACACGTAAAGAAATTGAAATTCTAGAATACTTATGGAGCAAAAGAGATCACGCCGTTCCCAGAGCAGAACTGTTAAAAAAAGTTTGGGGATACGAAAATGCGGAATCCGTAGACACGCGCACGGTAGACATTCACATCACCAAACTGCGTAAAAAAATAGAAGATGACCCTTCACACCCGAGACTTCTTGTGACATTCCGAGGCGAAGGCTATCAGCTACGCGCCTCACCAGAATGAAAAAAATACGCTTTACATTTATCCTGCTTTTTATTGCAATAGCATTGCCGGTGGTGATGCTACTGCAAAAATCGTATTCTCATTTGCAAACAGGATCTAAATACGCCTATAAAGAACACGCTTATTTAGTGCTGCAAATGCTAAACCAGCGTATTTATGATGACCTGGCAATAGAAGAACAACGGTCTTATTCTGAGTACCGCTTTATTCGTGCAGTGCCCGTAATTGGTGGTGAAGAAATCACACTTTCTAAACTAGCCGAATTCCCTATTCGTAGCCACTACTCTGGCATGATAGGGCATTTTCAATTGGAACCCGATGGAGCATTGAAAACGCCAGTACTACCTGACGGTGTTTTAGAAACCATTCCAATTGTAGATCGCGATAAGCGCGAGCAAGTTCGAGATAGCATTCAAAAGATTTTATTGCATCTTGGGATTAAAAATGAAGGCAAGCCCAAGTCACCTAAAAGAAATCACTCCGAAGGCATTCTCAATAAAATTTATAGCCAAAATTTAAAATACGGCAAAGAAAAGTTCTCCGACCGCAATAAAAACAAGAACGACGCGCAAAAGCTTAATCTTCGATATGAGCAAAGCTCTCAAAAAGAAACTTTTATTTTTGATGTAGAGTCGGCTAAAATTAGACGAATAACCGACACTAAAGTAGCAACAGGCGAAAAAGAAAACTACCCGGAACCACCAGAAGT
>DUVD01000034.1 GCA_012841225.1 Fibrobacter sp. | reverse complement strand
TCATCAAGCAACAAGATGTCTGGTTCGGCCGCCAAAGCCTTTGCAAATAAAACGCGTCTCTTTTGCCCACCCGAAAGGGAATCGTAAAGAGCATCTGGGTCTATTCCCGACCTACCTAAAACAGCTTCTTTTGCCGCATTCCTCTCGCCATTTTGATCCTCTAAAATAATATCTCTAACCGTGCCCTCTATATGAGGAGGTATTTCTTGAACTAAGCGCGCCAACCGCAAACCAGTTTGACAAACGATATCTCCTTCATCAGCAGTCATCTCGCGCAAAAGGATCTTAAATAAAGTGCTTTTACCCTCGCCATTTCGGCCGATTAAACAAATACGCTCTCCTGCTTCTACATCAAAAGAAACGCCGTCTAAAAGAGGGGGGCCGCCAAAGGTCAATTTTAAATTTTGAACTGAAAGTAATGCCATGCGACCAAAGCTAATAAAAAAAGACCCGCCTCAATTTAGGACGGGTAAGCGTGATAGCAAATAGGAGCAACTCCTGTGCAAAGAGGAAGATTGAAAGTTTAATTGCTGTTATAAGACTTCCCATTTTCTTCACTCTAAACCCACTTTTTAATATTAAATTTAACGGGTTTTAACCCATTTTCTTTTTAGCCTCTTCTAAAACGCCTATAATGCGATCACACCAAGAATCAAATTCGGGGTCTTTTTTTTGCGTCTCCTCATTAGATAAAACATAGCGAAGCGTTTCTTCAACTCCCTGATCAAAGCGCTTTGACATGCATAACCCAGGAACCAATCTCTTTAACTTACTGTTATCGAACACGACCGAATTAGCCTTGTCTCCAATTAAACTGCCTTCGAAATCCAGATCACAACATGAAGTTAAAAAAGAAGAAGAGATAAAATACGGGTTCAATTTAACACCCAATTTATTAGCAATGGTTTGGTAGATTTGGTTCCAAGTTAAAGACTCATCGCTTGTAATTTGAACGGATTCACCTACGGCATGAACGTTTCCTAACAAGCCTACAAATCCCTTAGCAAAATCACTATTATGAGTCATAGTCCAAAGAGAAGTGCCGTCGCCATGAATAATCACAGGTTTACCCTGGAGCATTCGCAAAATCACTTGATAACTGCCATTTTTTCCATGCACGCCAAGGGGCACAGAGCGTTCATCATAAGTGTGACTTGGCCTTACAATAGTTACTGGAAATCCATTCTTTCTGTAACAACCCATTAAAAATTCCTCACAGGCAATTTTATTCCTTGAGTACTCCCAATAAGGGTTCGATAAAGGAGTCCCCTCATTAATGCGAAAGTCCGATAACGGTTTTTGGTAAGCAGACGCCGAACTAATAAAAACATATTGTTTGGTTTTATTTTTAAATAATCGGTAGTCTCTTTCTACTTGAGCGGGCACAAAGGCAAAAAAATCGACGACGACGTCGAACTCAAAGTCTTTTATTTTAAGGGCTACTTCAGCCTCATTATTGATGTCCGACACTGTAATGGAGTGCACGTCCCCCTTTAATAAATTATTACGAGAACCGCGATTTAAAAGATAAAGAGTATGGCCTTCCAGCAACAATTTTTTAGAAATAGCCATGCTAATTGTGCCTGTACCGCCAATAAATAAAACTTTCATAAAAACTCCATTTGTCTTAATTTACATAATCTTTTGATCTCCGAGCTGCTCTTCCTTTAGTTCTAATGGATTTATAATAAAGAGGTTATATTTGCACTTATGAACAAAGCTGCTCTTATTATTGCTGTTAGTATGCTCGCCAGTCGAGTTTTAGGTATTTTGCGTGAAATGCTCTTGGCCCGAGCGGCGGGTGTTTCTGCCGAAAAAAATGCACTAGACCTCGCTTTTATGATCCCCGATATACTCAATCATATTGTGAGCACTGGTTTTTTATCGATTATTTTTATCCCCATTTTTACAGGTTACCTCGTTCAAAAAAAAGAAGCCGCTGCTTGGCATTTTTTTAGTAATATTTTAAACTCACTTGGGCTTTTTCTTTTAGTATTAATTATCCCCTCTTTTATTTGGATGCGCGAGCTGATAGAGTTGTTCACCGCCGCGAGCTTGTCTCCCGAACTTCTTGATAGGGCTGCTTATTTTGGCCGCATTATTCTTCCAGCGCAACTTTTTATTTTTGCTGGCACTTTTTTAGTAGCAGTACAACATACGCGAAAGCAGTTTTTGATACCCGCTTTAACAGGCGTTATTTATAATGCAACTATTATTATCGGAGGCCTTTCGCTTTCTGGAATGGGCTTAGAAGGTTTTGCTTGGGGCGTTCCCATAGGTGCTTTCATTGGCTTTTTTGTTCTTCAAATTTTTGGAGCGTATCGCGGGGGAGTCCAATATCTTTTTTACTTCAAGCCTTTTCATCGTGATATTTTACGCTACTTAAAGATGATGTTACCTATGTCACTCGGGGTAGGGAGCATGTTTGCTTTAGAATTTATTATTCGAAGCTTTGGAGGCCATTTTGGATCTAGCGGCATTTCGAGCCTCAATTACGCTTACCGAATCATGTACACTCTGGTCGCTGTGTTTGGTTTTTCTGTGGGTGTAGCGAGCTACCCCGATATGTCGCGTCTAGTTAAAGAGCAAAAATTTCAAGAACTAAACGAAAAAATATGGAAAAGCCTTTCACGCATGTTTTGTATTTTAGTGCCTGCAGTCATTACCGTTTGGGCCTTAGCATTTCCTATTGTACGTCTTTTATTGGAAAGAGGTGCTTTTACGCGCGAAACAACGGAGATCGTCTCTTCTATTTTACGCTGGTATTTACCCGCTAGCCTAGGCCTTTGCTTACAGGCTGTTCTTGTACGTAGTTTTTACGCCACGGAGCGCATGTGGCTCCCCACTCTTTTAAATACGGGCGTTTTTGCTGCCACCATCCCCGCTTACCTTTTAACAGCCAATGCTTTAGGCATTTATTCCGTTCCTTTGGTTGGGGCTTTAGGGGCTTTAACACAAGTGCTCGCCATGCTCTTCTTTTGGGGTAAAGACAACGGTAAAAATGGCATGAAACTTGCTTTGCAAAACATGAGCCGGGCTTTATTATCTTTATTGATAATGGTAGGTCTTATTTTCGTCTTAGATTCTTATCTCGACCACTACTGGAGAACGATTCCCTTAAGTCTTCTAATCGCCTTGTGCTCTATCTTAGCTGCTTTCCTGTTTACAGGCTCTTTATTGATTCAAAAAGGGTTTGGCTCTAACGACGCTACTGAACTAATTCGAGAACTCAGCAATAGCATTTTAAGAAAACTTAGAATAAAAAAGAGCGCCTCTAACAAATAAGCCACTTTTCATAAATAAGAGGGAGCACCCGCTTAGGATGCTCCCTCTTATTTTACAAATGAAGTTAAGGTATTACAAAATTTCGGAACAATTAGGGGTGTCCTTATTGTCGACTAATTTGCTATGAGTACCTGGCTTAGAGCCTACTGGCAAAGACCATTCTGAATAATCGATAATGCCATTAACGTCCGTCCATACCAAACGAATGCGGCCATAAGAATTACAAAGTTCGTCAGAAACTACAGTATAACGTACAGAGTTTTTTGAATAACTGAAAGGGACCTCAGGGTATTCTGTATCAGCTGCTACCCAAATCACTTCATAAGAAAGTTCCTGCGTATAAATAGATTGCTCCACGCTTTTGTTCAT
>DUVD01000250.1 GCA_012841225.1 Fibrobacter sp. | reverse complement strand
TGCCCCACAGGCTTTGACGCACTTGATACCCTAACAAATGGCTTGCAACCTTCCGATTTAATAGTCCTCGCTGGTCGCCCCGGTATGGGTAAAACCGCTTTTGCCCTTTCTTTAGCAAGCAATGCAGCCATTAATTTTGGCCGTAAAGTTGCTTTTTTCAGCTTAGAAATGGATGGCGAGCAATTGGTGCAGCGTATCCTTTCTTCTAGGGCCCAAGTCAACTTAAGCAACCTTCGCAGTGGCCGGCTCTCTAGGGACGACTACCAAAAAATCAATGCGCAGGTGCAGCCCATTTTAGAATCCAAGGTCTTTGTAGACGATAACTCCGACCTCGGCATTATGGAGCTAATGTCCAAAACGCGCTCCTTAAAACGCAAGAGTGGCCTCGATTTAGTCATAGTGGACTACTTACAGCTCATGAAAACAGGCAAAGAAGAAAATCGCGCCGTGGCTATTGGAGCTATTTCTCGCGGGCTAAAAATTCTCGCCAAAGACTTGCGCGTGCCGGTCATTGCCCTCGCTCAGCTCAGCCGTAAAGCCGAAGAAAAAGGCCGAGAACGTCCTCAGCTAAGTGACCTGCGCGAATCGGGCTCTATTGAACAAGATGCTGACATGGTTTGGTTTGTCGAACGCCCCGTTTATCGCACGCACGCCGAAGAAGATAAATACAAAGCGCAGTTGTTTGTAGCCAAACACCGCAACGGCTCTGTCGCCGATATCGATTTGGTATTCAAACCTGAATTCACCACGTTTTATAATGCTGCCCCCGAAGACTTTAGCGATGAGGGATCTGACTTTGGAGACTTCGGATGACCTGGTGGCGTTACCCAATAACAAGCATAGGAAGTATGATTATCAAAGGCATCACCAATGTCGGTGAAGTCGTTTTCATATGGCTTAGGACACTAAAAACGTTCCCTCATTTTTATAAAAATAAAGATTTAATTGTTAAGCAGATGGTCTCTATTGGGGTGTCTTCCATTCCCCTTTTATTTGTGACTTCTATTTTTACTGGTATGGTGGCGACCGTTCAGGCGGAGTTTCAATTTAGAGGCCTAGTTGCCGATAAATTTGTTGGCACTGCTGCTTGTAAAATGATTTTAATAGAGTTAGGCCCTATATTGACTGCGCTTGTTTTGGCTGGGCGGGTAGGTAGTGCTTTGGCAGCGGAAATGGGCTCCATGCGTGAAAAAGAAGAGCTCGACGCCTACACCGTTCTCGGTCTAGACACTTACCGTTATTTGGCGCTACCTCGATTCATTGCTTTTGTGACTATGGTTCCTTGTTTAACCGTTATTTCTAATTGCTTAGCTTTAATTGGAGGCTGGATTGTTTGCGTTCTTGCTCTCGATATCACCTCTTATACTTATTACACTGGCATGCAGTACTTGTTTCAGCCCATGGAACTTTGGGCTGGCGTAATTAAGTCTTTTGTTTTTGGAAACATTATTTTTGTACTTGGTTATTATCACGGTATAAATGCAGGTGCTGGAGCGCGAGGTGTTGGTGTGGCAACCATGAACGTCGTCGTGGCGAGTTGCCTTATGATTTTAATTTCCGACTTTGCTTTAGCCGCGATTCTTTTCTAATAGTAGGTCAGTATGCCAAACGTAAAAATTGATTCAGATGACGTTATGATTAAACTACGCGGTTTAAAAAAAGCCTTCCGTTCGCAGGCCGTTTTATTAGATATAAACCTCGATATTCGCCGCGGCGAAACGATGGTGATTATTGGGCAGTCGGGTAGTGGAAAATCGGTCATCTTAAAGCACATGATAGGTCTTTTGCAACCAGACGAAGGTGAAGTAGTTGTGGATGGCATTACTATTAGTACACCTAAATTTTTTGACACACGTACCATTCGCCGCAAAATGGGCATGCTTTTTCAAATGGGAGCCCTTTTTGACTCGATGGACACCGGAGAAAACATCGCTTTTGCCTTGCGAGAACACCACCCAGAACTAACCGAGGCACAAGTCCAGCAAGTAGTCACAGAAAAATTAAACCTAATAAATCTGGTTCCCGAATTTAGAGTCAAAATGCCCTCCGAGTTATCGGGTGGTATGCGCAAACGAGTGGCACTTGCTCGAGCAATTGCCTTAAGCCCTGAAATCTTGCTTTATGACGAACCCACCACAGGCCTCGATCCTATTACAGCAGACGTCATTAATGATTTAATTATAGACATGCAAAGTAAAATAGGGGTAACATCAGTTGTGGTAACGCACGACATGGTCAGCGCCTTTAAGGTAGCCGACCGCATTGCTATGCTTTATAAAGGCCGTATTATTGAAGTAGGCACTGTCGACGAAATCAAAAACACCGCTAATCCCTTTGTGCGCCAATTTATTACCGGGCAGCGAAAAATAAGCACCGAAGAGGAATAACTCCTGTTTTCCTTTTAAAAAGACCTAAAGGAAGAAAAAAAAAGTCTTTTTTTCAACCCCAATAAATAAAAATAAGAGTAAATATTTCTTTACTTCTTGAATTAGTATATATTAATTAATAGAAACTATAGGGATTATGGTTTCTGTGTTTATGGGATCAAGAGGTGTAAAATGAACAAGAAATTATTTTTTGGCGTGTTATTGCTTGCTTCAATTGCAACGGTTTTAATCGCTTGTGGTAAAGGGACTGTAGATCCTTTTGGATCAGATGACGATATTGCCGCACTTACTTTACCAACAAGCTTAGATGCACAAAAATCTTTAGATGCCTGTGAAGCCGATTTAGAGTGTTCTGCTCTTTTAAACCAAGCTACCACACCATCATCTTCTAGTACTTATATTCCTCCTAGTTCCTCTTCAGAAGATCCTTTCCTCCCAGGCTCTTCGTCAAGTATTGTTCCTTTGTCGAGTTCTTCCCTTATTGTAATAGTTTCTTCTAGTAGCGTCATTGCACCTTCTTCTAGCAGTATCATTGTGGTTTCGTCTTCTTCTATTGTTCCGGAAGGTGGCATTGAAGGGACTTGCGCCCCCACACCTGCCACTGCTGATTTAGGGCAAACAGTGACTTGGACTTTTACTAAAGGAGCATCTGTACCTGTTCAACAAATTATAAGTGCCGATTTTGATTGGGTATTTGAGGGCGGGTCTTTAGGCGAATTTAGTGGTAAAGGTGTTTCTGGTATTTCAAAATCTCTCACCTACAGCGTTTCTGGTCCTCATACTACAAGTCTTTCTATTAACGGATCGGCTCCTATTGCTTGCACCCCAGTACAAGTGAATGGGGCTACAATTACTGGATGCGCTTGTACTGTCGAT
>DUVD01000249.1 GCA_012841225.1 Fibrobacter sp. | reverse complement strand
TTTGTTGGCACTTATCAACAACACAGAAGCAATACTTCAACAAATGCGTTTACTTTTTTAAGATGGTGGAATTTGATTTTTTTTGGACTATAGCGCATTAAAATAATAGAATAAGCATACTCAATTTTATAATCGGAAAAGTCTGCAATTTATAATCGGAAAACCTCCATTTTTTTTTGAAAAACTCAATCAATTGTATTTTCAAAACAACACCCTTTTATAACGAATATGCTTTTTGCCTTTCTGGAAGATGTTTCCAGTAGCGTTCTGGTAACATTCGACGAAATTGACGTTTATTGAGACGTTCTTCTATTATCGCCGATTTATAATAGGTTTGCCAAAAACTAGTGAATTGATCTTGCTTTTCTGGAGGCGTAAAATTCTCTATGAAAATAACGTCAACAGCTTCTAGATTATAATAAAGCCCATATTGCCTTGACGAATCAAAAATAACCCACTGTTGTTTTTTAAAACGCCTTTGAAAATGATTGGCTAGCAGTTGCAAAATATCGTATTTTGGTTCAATTTCTGCGAAAAAGAAATTTTCACCGACCTCTTGAAATCGAAGAATGCCATAAAAAAGATGTTTTTCTCTTTGAACGGATTGAGCGAGTTTTAAAAGAGGTAACATCTCTAAAGAAGCTGGATTTTTTGCAAAATGAGCGTTTTCGTTTGAGAATAACATTTGAATATACGTAAAGAGTTTATTTTCTACTCCTTGTTCTTCTGAAAGAAAAGCGCAGTACAATAAATCCAGAATGTTTTCACCCGCCTGGTTGACTATCGCTCGTTCTACACGCCTCGCCCACTCCTCTCTAGTTTCTACAGAATAAAGCTCTGAAAATAGATCTAACGGAGTTTCATTTTTTGATAAAATGCCCGCTACTGGCAGATGAAGACGGTATATTTCAAAAATGGCACTTAAAAAGCCAGCAAAAGTGTTGTCGTAAATGATGGTGTACTTCATGAGACTAAAGAGGGTAAAAAAGATATTTGATTTTGATTTTTTTTCGGTGCTGCAATTAAATTCATTTTGATTTGCTCTGGATAAACCAATTGCAAAGAACGAGGAAGATCTGGATCATAAATAAAGTATTTGGCTCGATTTAAGGCGACCCCAAGTTTTCTAAGGTGAGCTAAGGTGATTCGCGAATGGCGTCTACCAGAGACAATCAATTTTGCAGACCTGACGCCAATACCAGGAATTCGAAGAATCATTTCATAATCGGCGGTATTGATATCTAACGGGAAAACTTCAGGATGGCGTAAAGCCCAGCCCATTTTAGGGTCAATTTGCAAGTCTAAATGAGGGTTTGAATCATCTAAAATCTCATCATAACTAAACTGATAAAAACGCATAAGCCAATCGGCCTGATAAAGACGATTTTCTCTGACTAATGGCGGAGCCACAGTAATCGCTGGAAGGCGTTTATCATTGTTTAATGGGATATAACCTGAAAAATAGACACGCTTTAATTTTTGTTTTTGATATAAACTAGAGGAGAGTTTTAAGATATCTAAATCGGACTCCCCACTCGCTCCGATAATCATTTGAGTCGTTTGGCCTGCGGGTAAAAAATGAGGCGTGTATTTGGAAGGCTTACCTGCGGAGTACTCCAATTTCCTTTCGGCAAGGTAGTTCATGGGTTGAAAAATGGCTTTGAAGTTCTTATCTGGAGCCAAATAGGCAAGCGATTTTGAAGAAGGAACCTCGATATTTACACTACAGCGATCGGCATAAAGGCCTGCTTGGTGAATTAAAAGAGCACTTGCACCAGGGATTGCTTTTAAGTGAATGTAACCACCAAATCGATATTTTTCACGAAGGTCTTTAGCTACCCTAACCAAGTATTCCATGGTATAATCAGGGTTATTAAATAC
>DUVD01000248.1 GCA_012841225.1 Fibrobacter sp. | reverse complement strand
TTTTACTGCTCTCCTGATTGCTTTCTTAAAATAGAAGCGCTCGATTACGCCAAGAATGAAACCGCCAACATCTACTGGGTGCTAAAAGCAAAAACTGACTCCATTCAGATTAATGGCCCCTACCCTGCTAAGGAGTTGCAATGAGGCTCCTTTTAATTTCTTGCCTTTTCGTTTTTTCAAGTCTTTATGCTAAAGACTCACTTCAGGTTCATTTTTCGAGCTGGCCCGCTCATGCTGATATTTATATAGGTTCTAGACCAACCTCTTTCTCTAAAAAAGCGAGCTTCTCCACTCCCGCCACAATCAAATTAGCACAAGACACCCCATCAGTAACAATTACTTTGTTCAAAGCCAATTACGCCGACACGACTCTCGACGTCAAAATAATTCCGAATATAAATAATGAGGCTTTTTTATTTGTTCTATTAAGCGAAGAACTAAACGAGAAAAAACTGAATATTCAGAAGCGCGAACTCGCTGCACGAACAAGAAGAACTTACGGACAACACTTACTTTGGTGTACTATCCCAGCAGCCGTCGCGACTATCGTCAACGGTTTCATTCTTCAGCACCATATCAACGAAGCTAATGCCACCTCTAAAAAAGTAGATCGCATTTTAATTCGTCAAACGGATGAATTTAAATCATTAAAAAATGACTTTCGCCACCACACGCATCTTGCAGAAAACTTTAAAAATGGCACCCTGTTTTCAGCAGGGGCCACCGCTTTATTTTTAGTTGTCGGTTTTACTTTATCCTTTTGAGGGTTTATGAAGCATCTTTTCTACCTCGCGCTCACTCTTGTTTTTTCTTCTCTATTATGGGCAGAAGACCCTCAAGGCCCATCTGTTTATGTAGAGCTTAATTCGGGAACAAAGCAAAAAGCCCAATACCTTGGCACCGTAAAAGACACTGTGATTCTCGGGGGCTACATTCAAAACACTTACACTAAGATTAAATTACCAAAAAGTGCATTTAAGAACATTCAAGATTCTGCAGGGAATATCCTGTTGTCTTCTGAAGAAAGTGGATTGCTTATTACCGAGAAAACAAAAAGTACGCCGTCCTCTTTCGCCATAGAGGATTCAACAGAAAGTTCAGCCTCTGTATGTTTAAAGGGAAAAACTATTTTGATTCCTTTGCAACACCGAGGCATTGACTCCCTCTTATCAATACGTCTTCTTGATCTAACAGAAGTAGTCCTTCGAGAACAGGATCTCGAAACAGAAGTGTACCAACGCACTTTTTTTTCTGAGTGCAAGGACACGGATTGTATTAGGTCTACCAGTAATGAATTAGGGGCAATAGCCTTATGGAGTGGCGAAATTATTCCTGCTAAAACACAAGATAGTCTTATTTTAAAACTGGAGCATTCTACATTCCCGCAAAAAAAACCAAAAGAAATCAACGTCACTTTATCCGCTAAAACGCCAATACAAGATCTCTTAAAAAACGAGAAATGGCTTTTGTTTCTAAAAAACAAACAGGTTAAAGAAAAAACCAAGAAAGGTGCAAACTATGTTTATGTCGAAACCACTCCAGAAGGAGCAAGCATTTCTAAACGTGGAAAGTCGGCAATTTGCAAAACGCCCTGTGGTTTTTCAACCTTAGATACAGGTAAAATTGTACTTGACGCTTATTGGCACATTAATGACCATTTATGGGGAAACAGCGAAACCATACAAATTATCCCTGATGACACCACTAAGGTATCGTTCAAACTAAAACGAATAGATCCTGAAATCGAAATGGTTACAACCCCATTAGGTGCATCTATTTTTCTGGGGAGAGACCCCATTTCTATAAAAAAAAGACCTCTCGGGACTACGCCAAAACGCTTAAAAACAATTGAACCAGGGTTAGCAGAAATGCGCTTTTGGAAAGAGGGCTACCGAGATACCGTCGTCGAGTTTTACATTAACGTTACTGAAAAAACAATTCTTTCTATTGATCTAGAACCTCTTGTAGACCTAAAAGCAATAGAGGAACAGCAAAAGTGGATTACAACTAAGAAAAAGTATTTTTGGGGTCTTACCATCACAGGAAGTGCTTTAGCCCCTTTTGTTACAGGAGCCATTTTTACTTACTTAAGCAAAAAAGATTACGAAGAAGCACGAGAAATTAAAAAAACACTTTCGCAACCAAGCATTGCGGATGGTGAAAACCATCAAAGATTAGTTGATAAAAACAAAAACCTTGTGAAAAAAGGAGATAGTAAACTCTACATAGGTAGTGCTTTATTTGCTACTAGCGCCTTAATGCTAGGAATTGGCCTAACTCTCTTATTTTAAACCGATATTTACTTAAAAAAAGAACTTTAAACGTTTTTTTCCTTGAACAAAAGTTAAATTTAGCGACGATGCAAAGAATTGCCTTTATATTACTTTTAGCGATTGCCATAGCAACGCCAGCCGCAGATTTTGAAAGATCAAATTGGCGTACCCAATTGTATCTTCAAGCGGAACC
>DUVD01000247.1 GCA_012841225.1 Fibrobacter sp. | reverse complement strand
CTCACCAACTTAAGCTGGGTTATGTCTGCTGGGTTTAACTTAAGTAATTGGAAATTTTATTTTGAACGCGGCGCGGTCATCAATCGTAATTTTAAGGTGCTCGATTCTCAAAAACTTTATTATAAAGGCTCTATTTTTTGGAGTAATCGCTTTGTAAAGAAAAAACTCGGCGTTAGCGTGAGAGCCGATTTTCAATGGTTTGGCGAACGCTACGACTGCGCAGTGAACGAAGACGGCTTGCCTGAAATTATTCCTCTGAATAAATATTTAGCTCTTAATTTTGAAGCGAAGATGCAGATTTTGTCTTTTGAATTGTACTCGCGCATAGACAACCTAAATCACAGTAAATACAAGCCGGCAGCAGGTTACACACCTGAAGGCATGCGTTTTTCTTACGGCATCATCTGGACTTTTGGGAATTAAAAAACAATTATTATTCTGTATGGAGTTTTAGTTTATAGAGTTTTGGCCAGTTTTTTCCAGTAATCCACAGGTGCTTGCCATCGTGGGCAATGCCATTTAACACATCTACTTTGGGGTAACGTTGGCGTACTCTTTTGCTTAATTCAGACAAGTTCAAATAAGAGTGAACCTTTCCAGAAGGAAGATCGATTACGGCAATGGAATCCGACTGCCAAATATTGGCATAAAGCGTATTACCGACTACTTCAAGTTCGTTCAATAAAGAAAGGGGGCGACCGGAGTCTTGGACTCGGACCACCTCTATTACTCTAAAATCTCCTGGAGAAAGCCGAAAAAGCTCATTGGTGCCATTGCTCATTATAAGGGCGCCGTTCCAAAAAGAAAGTCCCCAACCCTCCGACGGAAGACGAAATTCTCTTTTTAAACGAAAGGGTTTGGCATCGTAAACAAAACCCTTTTTTGCCTTCCAAGTCACAAAAAAAACGACATCGCCCACAATCACAGAGCCCTCTCCAAAAAGCCTTTCATCGAGCGAGATGGAGTCTAAGATTTCGCCAGTGAGCGATTTTCTATAAAGTGCAGACTTGCCGTGTAAGCCTGTGGATTCAATCCATTCTGCGCCGTCTCTTGTGAGACCCTGAGTAAAATGAGATGTAGAATGCGGCATAGAGTCCACAATGCTAAATGATTGAAGTGCAGCAGCAAATAATAATGAAAAACAGAGTCCCATGCGAAAATGATAGAAAATTGCTATAATTATAATTATGGGCGCTATTAGAAAACCACCTCTCGTTAAATTAATCATCGGTATTTTGTCTGGTAATGCAGAGCAGTTCGACTTTATTCGGCCACTTTTGGCTGAAAAATTTGGTCGAGAAGAGGAAACTCTAGAGCCATTCCCCTTTACTTTTACCAATTACTACAAAGAGGATTTAGGGGATTCGCCATGGCGGTCTTTTGTTTCTTACGAGACGCTAATCAATCGAGAAGAGATGGTCGATATTAAACTTTGGACTAATGATCTAGAGTTAAAAATTGCCAAGCAAAATGGTACCGAAAATAACAGGCCTATTAATTTAGACCCAGGCTATATGGCTTTAGGTCAGTTTTTTTTAGCGACCACTAAAGACCAGCGGCAGCGCGTTTACATTCGCGATGGCATTTTTGTAGAACCCACTCTCTACTTTCAAGACGGGCACTTTCACCCTTTTGATTGGACTTATAGGGATTATCAAAGCGAAGAGTACATCTCTTATTTAGAAAAAGTGCGAGCAAAATTTGCGTTCCAACGCTCTTTTGGAAGGCCCTATCGAGAACGCCTCACCAACAAAAAAGCATGATTAAATTTTTATTCAGCCCTCAAATTTTAACGGTTTTGATGTTAATTTGTTCAAACTGCTTTATGACTTTTGCTTGGTACGGGCATCTTAAAAACATGCCGAACAAGGCCTGGTATATAGCGGCGATTGTGAGTTGGGGCATTGCTCTTTTTGAATACCTAATCATGGTACCCGCTAACCGTATGGGTCACCAAGTTTACAGCTTGCCTCAACTTAAAATTATTCAAGAAGTGGTGACTCTTTCTGTTTTTATCCCGTTTGCCATATTCTATATGAAGCAAGAGTTTAAGTGGGATTACATTTGGGCATGCCTTTGCCTTTTAGGTGCGGTCTACTTTATGTTCAGAAACTAAACATCAATGTTTTTTTTAATGTTTGGCAGTTAGAGTATTTCGCGTTTCCTCTTTCCGTCTAAAAATCAGACTAGTTATTAAACGGTAAGAAATAGTTACAGTGATTTGACTTCATCTTCGGAAAGACCAGAAATAGCGATAATATCTGACATGGAAAGGCCTTTTTTTAGCATTGCTTTCGCCATTTCACGTTTAGCGTTCTGAGAACCTTTTTCAAAGCCTTGCTCAATGCCTTGCTCAATTCCTTGCTCAATTCCTTCTTTATAGCTATCATCAAGCCGGCATTCGATTTCTGCTTCTGTGACCATATCGGTTACCACCTTAGTTATCAAGTTTGATGATTCCGCTCGAATACGGAGCTTTTCATAGGCCTCTTCAAATATTGAATCGTGTAACTCCGGCTTGCTTTTTTCTTCGGGCATATTTTTTAACAAATAAAGCCAGCGTTCTTCTGCCGTTTGGAGTTCTTTTAGCGACTTCTCGAATTTGGGAAGCTCTATGAAAATATAATTTATTTTATCACTCACAGGCAAGACGGCTTTATTCCCGATATCGCTCTTTCGATAAAGCGCCCATTCTTCTCGATAGTGATGGTTTTCAGGACGATTGAATTTACAAATCCAGATAGAAAAGATTTGAGGGATTTCGTAACGCCCTATTTTTTGAACTCTTTCCAGGTTTAAAACATTATTGTCTAAATCCATTTTGGCGCTAACAGCTAACATTGCTGAATAAAGAATCGCGCGATCTTCGAAATCGCTATGCCTTGAGCGCTGCATTTCGATATCAAAAGTCTTTTCGTCTTTTGTCATGGCACGAACATCAAAACGCACCATTTTAGAATACGGGAGACCAAAGCCATAAGCAGAATCTCGATATTCAATGTCAATAATAACTTGTTCTCCTTCTAAATGAAGAATCCCGTTTAAAAAATGGATAAGCATCTTTTTATCGGAAAAGAGCTCCTTAAAGGAAGAATCGTAAGTGGGATCTAAAAATGTTTTCCCACGTAAAATCTCCGGCACTTGAAACGGCTCTTGATTTTGAAAATTGTTTATGTTTTGAAGTGCTTCTGTGTTTCGATTTATTTTTTTTGAATTCGTTGACATCATTATCCTTACATTTCGTTTTACGCCGATATTCTCGACAAGAAGAACAGAATTCATTTCAGTTCTTTTTCTTAAACGCATAAGAAACAGATTTGTACATCAAAATTTTTTTTTTTACATCGTTCTTGTTGGAAAACCGCTGCTACATCATTTTTGTAAAATGAATACCATTTTCGGTGCGTTAGATTTGAAACATTAAGGCCCAGTTAGAGTATTTGATTTTGCCTATTTTTCATTCGCCGTTTAAATAAAAAAATCCCACCGTTTGACGGGCGGGATTCTTAAAAAATAGAAAACGATTAGCCTTTGGAGTTAACCCAATCTGCGTTTGATTTAACGGCTTCCACAGACTTTGCGAAAGCAGCTGTTTCGTCTTTGTCCATGCTAACTTCGAGGATCTTTTCGACGCCTGCGGCACCAATTACAACTGGCACGCCACAGTATAAGTCGTTTACACCGTACTCACCGCTTAATTTAGCAGCGCAAGTGATAACGCTCTTTTTGTCGAGCAAGTAGGCTTCGGCCATTTTAATGGCAGAAACACCTGGGCTATAAAAAGCAGAACCAGTTTTGAGGAGCTCTACAATTTCGCCACCAGCATTTGCCGTGCGAACGGCGAGCTTATCAAAGGTTTCTTTGCTCATTAACTGTGGAAGAGGAATTCCTGCCACAGAAACGTAGTTGTAAAGGCTAACCATGGTATCACCATGACCACCCATAACCACTGCGCTAACGTCTTCGGCGGCAACGCCTAATTCCATAGCGACAAAGCAAGCAAGACGAGCGGAATCCAAGACACCAGCCATACCGACTACGCGGCAAGAGGGGAATCCGGTTACTTTTTGCATGGCGTAAACCATAGCGTCAAGCGGGTTGGTGACCACAATAACAAACGCATTGGGGGCGGTCGTTTTGAGAGCCAAGCCTACTTTTTCAATAATACCGTAGTTAATACCGAGCAGATCGTCGCGACTCATGCCTGGTTTGCGAGGAACGCCTGCTGTTACAATAACAACATCAGAGCCAGCAAGATCAGCATAATCATTAGAACCGGAGAGCTGTGTGGAAGAGTTTAGAACGGAACGACCTTCCATAATATCGAGTGCCTTACCTTGCGGGACACCAGGTACTACGTCAACAAGTACAACGTCGCCAAGCTGCTTTTGAGCAAGGACGAGAGCCATTGTACCACCAATTTGACCTGCACCAACGAGAGCAATTTTTTTTCTAGCCATAGTGAGCTTCCTTAAATGATAACTTTTGTTGTCAAATGACAAGTGTATAGATAGCAATAAAAAAATAAATATTCACGTGCTTTTTACTAACTTTAAACTTATGAGTACAGCAAAAGCAACACCCCCGCAACTGCCCAAAGGAACCCGTGACTTCTACCCCGAAGACATGCGAATCCAAACCTTTATTTTTGACGCTTGGAAGCGCATTTCGCTTCGTTTTGGCTACGAAGAGTATGAAGGCCCTATTTTTGAACATTTAGAGCTTTTTACGGGAAAGTCCGGCGATGAAATTGTAAGCCAACTTTATAACTTCGAAGATAAAGGCGGCAGAGGCCTTGCTTTGCGACCAGAAATGACCCCAACACTAGCGCGACTTGTGATTCAAAGGGGCAACGCCATTCGAAAGCCGTTCAAATGGTTTAGCATTCCTAGATTGTTCCGTTATGAAAGGGCTCAAAAAGGGCGTTTACGCGAGTTTTTTCAACTAAATCTAGATGTTTTAGGCACCGAAAGCATTTACGCCGAAGCCGATTTAATTACCGCCACAGCGACCATGCTTTTAGAATTTGGCCTAAAGCCCACTGACTTTATGATTGGCATCTCGAGTCGCAAACTACTAGCCGCTTACCTTCAAGAGATTGGCACGCCCACCCCCGACTTAGTTTACCCGATTCTGGACCGCCGCCTCAAGATAGGCCCGGACGCATTTGCACAGGCACTGCTTGACGCTGGCCTTTCTACAGAACAAGGGCAAAAATTGAACTTGCTCATGAGCAGCAAGTCGCTCGAAGAGGTAAAAAAAATCGTTTCTGGAAGTGATTCGATTGAAGCCATCCAAGAAATGGAAGACTTATTTGAAATTTTAACTGCCGCGGGCCTCTCCGAATGTATTGGCCTCGACTTGAACATCGTTCGCGGGCTAGCCTACTACACGGGCATCGTTTTTGAAGTATTCAATAAAGGCGCGTCCATGCGAGCAATTGCTGGCGGTGGTCGTTACGATAGCTTATGTGAAAAGTTAGGCGGAGCAAGAGTTCCTGGTGTTGGTTTTGGCATGGGCGACGTTGTCCTTGCTGATTTACTTAGAGACCATAATTTACTACCTGCTCAAAGCCAAACACTCGATGTTTTTGTGGCCACTTTTACAGGCGACATCAAAAAAACATTTGTGATCGCCAACGCCTTTAGAAAGCTCGGCTTTAACGTAGTCCACCCACTTTCTGCCATTAAGTTTGGAAAACAAATGGAGCTCGCCAACGCTCAAGGTGCCGCTTGCGTTGTCTATGTAGATGGCGAAAAGGCAGCAGAAGGCGAATTTGAATTCAAAGACCTTGCTAAAGGCACTATGGCTGTTGGCTCTCTTCAAAAGATTGCGGAATACCTTAAAAAATGAAACCGATTAAAACCCTTTGCTCCCTCTTGATTCTCTTTTTAGCATTAGGCCTCCTGGCGCTTGCTTTTCCAGAGAAGGGGATTCCCATTGGGAGTATTACACTAAGGTTTCCAGCACTTGCCGACTTGTTCCCCAAAGAACACACCGAATTAATTGAAGTAGAAGACCCCGAAATTGCCATACAACGCATGCTCGAAGAAACCCGCCAAAAAGAGTTTTCCGTTTACGCCGACTCACTTCGCTTTTACGAAGATTTCTTTAAAAAAGGCGCCACGCGCTTTAACCTACCGAACGACGACCCCACGTGGTTTGATAGGTTTTTTCTTCACTTAGAACTTGCCGCCTTAGAAGAGAAGGTGGTTCACATATTTCATTATGGCGATTCCCAAATCGAAGAAGACCGCATCTCGAGCACCATCCGCGAAAACCTTCAAACGCTTTTTGGAGGCACAGGCCCCGGCCTTCTACCCGCTATACTCGACATTCCCTCTATGAGCACTAGTCACTGGCACTCTGGTGATTTAGAACGCTTTATTTTATTTGGTTTAAAAGATCAAGAGGCATCGCACAATCGTTACGGCCCTATCGCCCAGTTCTCACTATTAAATGGCAACGCCACCGTGCAAATCAAAAAAAGGCCCAACCGAGAAAAGCAATTTCCCCATGTGGGTACCTACTCGCAAGTACGGGTACTCACCGGCAACGAAAAAGGCATGAGTATTTCACTCTCTTACGACTCCACCTACATCGAAAACGAAGG
>DUVD01000246.1 GCA_012841225.1 Fibrobacter sp. | reverse complement strand
ACTACCACAAAGGGCTCTTTTGCTCTAGGACTCTCTGCGTGCAAAAATCGAGCTGCCACCTCTTTCCCCGACCCTGACTCTCCGTAGATTAAAACGGGAATGGTCGATTTGGAGGCTATTCTCAAGAGTTTTTGAAAAGTTTTCATGTTGACTTTAAATATTTAGACCTGTTTAGATAGGCATCTGTATTATAAACGATAAATCACCCTTTTTCTTTGCGCTCTTATTATTATTTTTACAAAGGATTGTGTTTTTTTACAATCTTCAATTCACTTCCCTTTTAAGGAAAGAACGTTATGTCAAAAAGAATCGTGTGCAAGTTTGGCGGTAGCTCTGTAGCAAGCGCCAATCAATTCAGAAAAATTAAAGCTATTGTCGAATCGGATTCAACTAGAAAAGTCATTGTTGTTTCTGCTCCCGGTAAAAAAACGTCCACAGAGACTAAGCTTACAGATCTGCTTTATAGCACGTACGATTTGGCTTCAAAAAAACTTAATTTCTCTGCTCCTTGGCAATTGATTAATGAGCGTTTTCTTGAGATTTGCAACGAATTGAATATTTCGTCTAAAATTAAAGAAGACCTAAACGACTTAGAAAGTCAAATGCTTAAATCTCCAGAAAAACTTACAACGGACTTTATTGTGAGTCGTGGCGAGTTTCTATGCGCTCGCATTATGGCAGAATACTTAGGCGCCACCTTCGTAGACACCTACCCCATGATTTGCTTTGATGATAAGTATCGCATCACCACTAAAAGTTACAGCGATATTGCTGTGGCACTTAAAGATGAAAGTAAACTCTACGTGCTTCCCGGTTTTTATGGTTCTAATCTTCACGGCGATGTTAAAACATTTTCTCGTGGCGGCTCCGATATTACTGGCGCTATTCTTGCAAACGCGATTGACGCTCAAAAGTATGAAAACTGGACAGACGTTTCTGGCATGCTAATGGCAGACCCTCGAATTGTCGAAAACCCTAAACCAATCGACTACATTAGTTACCGTGAAATCCGTGAGCTTGCGTATTCTGGTGCAAACGTATTGCACGACGAATCAATCGCTCCTTGCCGCGCAAAAGGAATCGAAGTTGATATTCTAAATACAAACAGGCCGGAAGATAAAGGCACTGTTATTGGCCCTACTCCTAAAACCACAAAACTTCCCATTACAGGCATCGCGGGCAGAAAAGGCTTTTCGATGATTTACATTGAAAAGACGATGATGAACAAAGAGATTGGTTTTGGTCGACGCGTTTTAGCGGTTCTTGAAGGCGAAGGGCTATCTTATGAGCTTTGCCCAAGTGCTATAGACTCGATGAGTATTGTCGTTGAATCTAAGGCTTTATACGCTGTGCAAGAAACGGTGTTAGAAGATATCACACAGCAAATGCGCCCAGACCGCCTTAAGGTATTTCCTGGCATTAGTTTGATCGCCACTGTTGGGCACGGCATGACAAATAAAATTGGCGTCGCTGCGCAGTTGTTTACAGCTTTAGCGAAAGAGCAGGTAAATGTACGCATTATTGACCAAGGTTCTTCTCAAATTAACATCATCATTGGTGT
>DUVD01000245.1 GCA_012841225.1 Fibrobacter sp. | reverse complement strand
GCAGCACCGAGAGCAAAGCGTACGACTTCGACGCCCATATCATCTACCATGCGGTTAATGCCTTTTTCGGTATAAAAATCAGTAGAGTAGGTGTTTCCAGAGCTCCAGAAAAGGCTCATCCCTTTGACTTGCACAGAAGAGTTTGCATACTGTGGACAGCTACCTACGAGCTGACCATTTTTGGCCTTAAGCTCACCATACGTGCTGACTGGACCGATTCTGGTTGCTGAAACCGCAAAAACGGATGTAGCTACAAGAGCCAAACATAAAAAAACTTTTTTCATTCTTAATCCCTTACCTTTGAAGTTTTTACAAACCCAAAATCACATCCCGACGAACAATATAGATTCCTAAAAAAGCATTAAATGTAATGATTTTTTTATACGTCTCTTTTTTGCAAAAAAAGCAATGATGATAAAACATTTTTACAAAAAAAGGAAATCACTATTGCATAGTAATTGTATGCTAATAATACTTGTCGTAAGCCTCAATCTGATAACCATGAAAACACTCTTTTAAAGGTGACCTTGAGTTGAAAGAGTAAAAAAGACGTAAAATATACGTTTCTATGTTTATTTTTTCGTACCTTATAATGCAGGGATTATTTATCTTTCAAGAGTAACTATTGGATAGATTCATTATTATAAAGAGATTCATAAAATGCATAATCAAATGAAACCGGGTTTTTTTGTACAAGACCGCTTTCTTTTTTCAAAAGACAATGAAAAAGTTATTCTTCGTGGCATCAATCATATGTTTATATGGACAGACAGAGAAGGAAAAGCAATCTCTGAAATAGCGAAGACAGGAGCAAACGTCATTCGAATTGTTTGGAATATGCGTGGCAAAGTCAGCGATTTAGATTCCATTATTAGTGAATGCATAGAAAACAACATGATTCCGATGCCTGAATTACATGACGGCACTGGCGCATGGGATAAGCTCCCCGAAATTTTAGATTTTTGGCTTCGCGACGAAGTCTTGCAGATGATCGCTAACCACCAAGAATACCTAATATTAAATATTGGCAACGAAATTGGTGATTGTGAAATAGAAACGGAAGAATTCTTTAATGCGTATAACGTTATTATTACCAAAATGCGCGCCGCTGGTATTCGCGTCCCTTTAGTGATCGACGCCGATGAATGGGGTCAATCCACTAATAATATAATGAAACAAGGGCGACGCTTATTACAAGCTGATCCAGAGCATAACTTGCTTTTTTCTATTCACATGTGGTGGCCTTCAGAAACGCACGATCTTATAAAAACGGGTTATCCTACTGTCGAAAAACGCATCACTGGTGAATTAGAAAAATCGGTAGAATTAGGAATCCCTTTAATAATTGGTGAATTTGCTCCAGTTGCCGCTAATGGTATTCGAGAAATTCCTTATAAGCATATTATGGCAGAAGCCGAGCGCCTTGAAATAGGTTGGCTTGCCTGGAGCTGGGGTCCAGGAAACCAAGACACCCCCGAAATGGATATGACTACTCATAGCTCGTTTAATACCTTAGTTGAGTGGGGTAGAATCGTTTGCACTGAAAGTTCTTTGAGTATACAGCACACTAGTGTTATCCCCTCTTTTATTTTGAACAACCATTTTTCAACGGGAGTTTCTGGAAAAGCAAACAACCTAATCGAGAATGGAAATTTTGAAAAAAGAAGCCCTTTGGAATCATGGATTGCTGATTTTTGGGGTGGAAAAGTCGAAATGGAATTTGAGGATAAGCAGGTTTATTTCAAAATTGAAGAAGGAGGCACGGATAGCTGGAGCCTCCAGTTCAAACAAAAATTTTCATTGCGCCACGGCGTCACCTATATATTTAGCATGCGTGCTAAGGCAGATAGACCCAGAACTTTAAATGTCGATATTAAAAAAGATGCAGATGATTACACTCCTTATGCAAACGGCCGTATACTAGACTTAAGCACCAGTTGGCAAGATTTTAGTTGGAAGTTCACCATGAAAGAGCCTACTGACGACATAGCAATGCTTCTTTTTGACATGGGTGGTTCTTCAACCAATTGGACTTTGGCCGAAGTTAGCCTGTTGCAAGCTAGAAGTGTTACTCAACGCCTTAATTGCAGTTTTTCACGAAACGTTCAAAAAAATTCAGGTTATTTTAACGCTCCAAATAAACCTTGGGAACTCCACTTATACTCTCCAGCTGGGGAGTTATTAGAGGTACTCGAAAAAGGAAACGGGGCAGAAGGCATGCGCCCTTACCCTAAAATAGAGCAAAGTGGTATTTTAGTTATTAAAAACATCTAGAACTAATTGCTATGTGATTTAAAACACGGTCTATTCCATAATGGAATAAACTAAAAAAAGTTATTTTGCTTTAAACAAAATAGATTAAATAGTATATGACGAAAGAGCGGTTAAAAATTTTAGTCGTCGATGACACTAAAAGTAATATTGAAGTTTTAGAAGGTATTTTGTCTTCTGAGTATGATGTTTATGTGGCATTAAATGGTGAAAAGGCTTTAGAATTAGTCCCTAAAATTAATCCCGATATTATTTTGCTCGACATTATGATGCCTGTAATGGATGGCTACGAGACCTTAGTTAAAATGAAAGAACGGCAGATGATCGACAACATCCCGGTTATTTTTCTTACGGCTAAGATGGATAGTAAAAGTGAAGAGACAGGTCTAAATCTGGGGGCTGTGGATTATATAACCAAGCCATTTTCTCCTTCATTGATGCGCCTTCGCATCAAAAACCAACTTGAGTTTAAAAAACACCGCGATAGCTTAAGCGAACTTGTTGAAGAGCGAACTGACTCATTAAAAAAGACCTTGAAAGTGATGCTCATGAGTTTAGGATCTCTTGCTGAGTATCGAGATAATGAAACGGGGGGGCATATTAGACGAACGCAATTTTTGGTTCATCGCCTTGCTGAAGTCCTTCATAAAAACCCTAAATATCAAAAAGAATTGCCCAATCAAGAAGTAATCGAACATTATGCCACAGCCGCTCCACTTCACGATATTGGAAAAGTGGGCATACATGATGATATTTTGCGTAAACCGAGCAGGCTAACCGATGATGAAATGGAGCAAATGAAAACCCATACCACTTTGGGTTATGAGGTTTTACTTTCTGCTACAAAAGAGTTAAAAAACGACCCTATGGTTGTTGTTGCTGCAGATATCGCTAAAGCACACCATGAAAAATGGGATGGGACGGGTTACCCAAATGGATTAAAAGGGGAAGAAATTCCTCTTGGTGCTCGTTTAATGGCTGTTGCAGATGTTTATGATGCGCTAGTGTCAAAACGTGTCTATAAAGCCGCTTACCCCCATCATACCGCTGTCGAGATTATTTTAGATGGAAAAGGGAAGCATTTTGATCCTGATGTCATTGACGCTTTTTTGACTATTGCCGATGAGGTTCCTGCCTTTTACGAGGATTTTAAAGATTGAGTCGAATTACAGAAAACCGCCGCGCTTTGAGCTGGAGAATTCTTTTAGTCTATGCGATACCAATGTGTTGCGTTACTATTTTGTTGATTTTAGGTTTTTCTTTTTACATCCGTTCCTTTTTAATTCAAGCGGCTTATAGTGAATCCGAGATACGCCTAAAGCAGGTTGCAGTACAATTAGAAACTCGATTTTTGAATTATGAAACCCCATTTTTAAATCTCACCAAAAGTATTCAACAGAGGCACCCCAAAGGGAATTACCTAAAAAAAAACTTATTGTCTTACCTTAAAGAAAAAAGATCGTTAGTGGACTCTTATTTTGGGGGAGCAGATGGTCAATTTATTAGTGGGCGAGGTTGGACTCTTGATAAAAATCGCAGTGAAGTGAGAACTAAAGACTGGTACTTAGAAGCTAATCGAAACAAAGGACTTACTTATTCTGGCCCGATCCATCATGACCGGGTCCAAAAGCCCGTACTTACTATGTCGTTTCCCATTTGGGGGAAAAATAAAAAAATTAGTGGCGTTCTTGCTCAAGACATAGATGTAAGCTTTATTCGTCAATTTTTAAGCCCTCTTTATAGAGATGGTGGCGGGATTACGTTTTTGGTGTCGGATTCTTATGACAGTCTAGTCGCTTATTTCCCTTATGAAACCACTCTTGGCGAAATAAGCAGGGATAGTGTTTACGCCTTATACCAAGATGTTCGGAAAAATTATAATCCCG